>CAYHYU010000037.1:0-7885 GCA_964360885.1 uncultured Gammaproteobacteria bacterium
GACTCCCGTGATGGGCATGAGCCCGACCATGGACGCGATATTAAAAATGGATTGGATCGCGATCCAGCAACCGATACCCGTCCCAAGATACGTGCCGAACAAATCCGGCGCGCGGCGCGCAATCGCAAAGATGCGCGACACGAGAAAACCGATCGCGGCGATGAAGCCGACCGCGATGAAGAAACCGAGTTCCTCGGCCATCACCGCGAAAACCGAGTCGCTCGCGGCTTCCGGTATATAAAGATATTTTTGTCGCGAGTGGCCGTATCCCATGCCGAACAATCCGCCGGAGCCGATCGCGAGGTATGCCTGATTAATGTGGTACCCGATCCCTTTGGGATCGAGTTCGGGATGCAGAAATGTCATGAACCGTGCGGCTCTGTAGGGCGTGAGTTTAATGAGGACCCACAACAGCGTGCCCGCTCCGGCTCCCAAGATTGCAAACCATCCCCACGGCGCACCAGCGACAAGATACATGAGCACCGAAGAACCCGCGATGATCGCCATGGATCCGGTATTCGGCTGAAGAATCAAAAGCCCCACGACCATCGCGAGCGCGATCACGAACGGAAAAAGTCCTTCGTCAATCGTTTTTGACGCCTTTTCTCGCGCAGAAAGCCATGCGGCAACGTACATGATAAATGTGAGTTTTACGAACTCGGATGGCTGAAAGACGATCGGCCCGAGCTTCACCCAGCGTTCAGACCCTCCGAATTTGAGGCCGATTCCTGGCAAAAACACAAGAATGAGAAGGATCAAACTCACAATGAGTCCCGTACCTGCGAGCGGACGAAGTCGCCGGTAATCCATGCGCGAGAGAATCACGAATGCGCTGATGCTGGGGAGAACGCCATAGAGCAGCTGATGTTTGAAAAAATACCAGGAATCGTTGAATTTTTGTACGCCCATCGGCCCGCTCGCGGAGAGAAGAACGAGCAAACCGAACACGACAATTCCGATGAGGACGAGAAGAAACGATCGATCGATGGAAGATTGTGCTGTCACATTCTATCGATGAGCGCGAGGATGACGCCAACGCCTGCGGAAAAGAGTGAAACGATCCACATGCGGAGAACGATCTGCGGCTCGGTCCACCCGCTTGCTTCGAGGTGATGGTGGATCGGCGCGCTTTTAAACACCTTGCGTTTGCGAATCTTTTTCGATGCGATCTGGACGATGACCGAGAGCGTCTCGATGACGAATGGAAGTCCAATGATCGGAAGAAGCAAGGGTTGGTTCGTGAGCATTGCGATCACGCCAAGCGTCGTGCCAAGCGACATTGCCCCCGTATCGCCCATGAAAAACGACGCGGGCGGCACGTTATACCACAGAAAGGCGAGAAGCGCGCCGACGATCGCGGCGCAAAACGTTGCAAGGTCTGCGCGCCCTTGCGTAAAGGCGATGACCCCGTATGCGGTAAACGATGCCACGAGCGGTCCGCCGGCCAATCCATCCAATCCATCCGTAATGTTCACAGCATTCGAAGTGGCAATGATCACGAACACGAAGATGGGCACGTACCACCACCCAAGTTCATACGTGCCGACAAACGGCACATGGAACGAATCCCATTGGAGTTTGGAGAAGAACCACCACGCGCAGACGCTCGCGATGAGCGTGTACGACAGAAGCCGATGGCGCATGCGCAGTCCGCCGCCTGCCGGCCCGATCTTTTTCACATTCAGATAGTCGTCGATGAAACCGACGAGCGCGGCCGCGATCAAGGCGCCAAGCGGAAGCAGGGTCTGCGCGCGAGAAAGAAAGCTCCAAGAACACCATGATTGATCTCGGAGTGAGCATCCCGCAGCGAGAACAAGCATCACGACCGCGACAGTCATCCAGATCACGAGACCGCCCATGTTCGGCGTTCCTTCTTTGGCCGCATGCATCCCCGCGGCAATCGGCGCGGAAACGGTGTCGCGGATCGATTTCCCCATTTTCCATTTTCGGAGCGTTCGGATCAGGAACGGCGCCCACGCCATTGCGATCACAAAACAAGCGATAAGAATCACGAGAATTTTGATGACGATGAAAGCGGGGAGATGCATCGTGAGGAATTCTTGAAAAACGATGGGATTAGAGATTCACGGACATTGTGAAGAAGGACGAAACGCCCCAAAGGAGCGTGAACACGGTCGTGAGAATCACGAGCGTTCGCGCGGCGAGCTCATGATGTCGAAACATCCCGAATGCGATCGTTTGATTCACAAGAATGATTCCCAGCATCATCATGGGTGCGAGAAAGATCCATGGCCACGGACGTACTTCGTCAATGCCGAGGTAGATGTTGTAATGGAGCGTGAGCACGCCCGAACGCAGACCAATGGGGATGAGTCGAAAAAGTATCACACCGGTCATCGCACTATAAAACAGGACGGTGCAGATCATCGTCCATTTCACCATGCGGTCTTGCCACGCGAGCCGCGCGGAAAAACGCCATGTATTCCACCGCATAGAGAGGAGTGTAGCAGAAGTGGTACAGGCGGCAGAAGTGGAAAAGTCGATTTGTTCTCGCCAGAGGTGTCACACCGCCACGACCTCGCTGATTTCCGGCACCATTTCGCGCAGCGTTTCTTCGATCCCGGCTTTCAGGGTCATCTCGGACATCGGACACCCGACGCACATGCCTTGAAATCGCACAGAAACCTTGCCCGTGTCCGGTTCAACGTCAATCAATTCCACGTTACCTGAATGCATCGCCAACCCCTCTCGAAGAATATCGAGAACCTTCTCGATTTCGATGGACAATTCCTCTTTTGTTTTGGGCATACGCTATTGACACTATAACCTGTAACCTGTATCCTGTCACCTGTCCCGCCTTTGGCGGGATCCCGCCTACCATGATTGATCAAATAGCGGTGGCGGGATAAACTGTCACCTACCTACCCCTTATGGCACATAAAAAAGCAGGCGGCTCTACAAGCTACGGTCGCGATTCGCACGGTCAGCGTTTGGGCATCAAGCTCTACGCGGGCGAACGCGTGCGGCCGGGTATGATCATTGTTCGTCAGCGCGGCACAAAAGTTCGACCAGGCATCAACGTCGCGATTGGCAAAGATGACACACTCTTTTCGATGGCGACAGGCATCATTACATTTACCGAAAAAAAAATTCGCCGCTTCACCGGCGCCTTCAAAACCGTAAAATTTGTGAATGTGGTTGCGGCAGAATCTACACAACAACTGCCGCAATCATCTTGAGCCGTTACATCAGTTCGACATCTTACTTTGTGCCACTTCTTGTATTTTGTCTTTAATTTTCTCTTTGAATTTCTTTCCTACCGAATCGAATAACGCAAGTAACTCATCAAAGGTATTTTCACCACCGAGAAAGTCCCAGTATTCTTTTCCAATCAAAAATTCTTCTCCTCTATCTAAAACACCTTGTTCTGTAAATCGTTCGTATGGTTGCGGGTGGTATGGGTTATATGGAAAGGCGAGAAAAACTTTGATTGGACTTCGGCGGCGCGCTACCCATTCTAAAAGTTTTGTTTTTGATTTTGTGAAAACATCAATGTTCGGCTTTACTGTCTTGATTTCAAAATAATGTTCTTTGCCGCCACGTCGCATATAAAAATCCGCAATCCTTCCTTCTTTCTGCGCTTTCCCATCTTTTGCTGAAGCGTCGAGTACCAATTTTATTTCTTGCGTGTTATTAACTTCTTTTTCGCCATTGCGAAGTTTTCTAACAATATCATCAATGACTGATTTTTGTTCACGCGAAATAACTCCGCCAACATCATATTTTGTAAAACATTCGTCTGCGGTTTCTTCGGCAATGATTTTTGAGACATCTTCGTAAATAGACATGCCCAATGTAGTGGCAATTGAGTGTATGAAAGAATAGGCCGCTACCTTCTCGCCGTCTTGAATTAGGCGCGTCAAAAACGGCATTGAGGAAGTTTCGCGAGCATAACGGCGCAATTTATCCTCAATCTTCCTTTCAAGCAATGCCGCTATTTTCTCCTTTTGTGAGTTTGATAAAGCCATATTATTTTGCGTTTTTGAAATGAAATATAATCTCCGAATAAGGCGACTTGTCTCGTTCGGTTCTGTTCAATACCGGTCGCCTAAACTGATTTACAATTTTCATTCCGGTCTGCTCAGCGATTACAGGATACAAGTTGTATTTATCGTTTGCAACGAGAAAGACATCAAAATCACTGGTTAGATATTTTCTGCAATTCAGCAATACTTTTGAAATTCCGTCAACATAAGATGCCCGCGCGTCTGCGCCTTGACCCTTGTAAAGCGGCCCTATCTCAAGTTTATCTCTGCGCTCAAAACCGAAAAGATCATATGCGTAAGCGTGTTGCTCGTGATAATCAATCTGGCCCACATATGGCGGCGAAGTAAAAATACCATTGATTTTTTGTTTCTTCAAAATTTCGTGGAATTTTTTATTTCTTTTTTCCACTTCTTTGAAAATATCAACTGTTCGAGAGTCCGCCGGAAGAACTACATAATGCGAGTTTGTCTTTAGTTTTGCAAAGGTTTTGAGCCGATATACTGTATCAACCGCGTAACGATCAAACCACTCCTTTATTGAGAAAAGCGGCTTGCAAATCTTTTTATGCTTCCAACAGTAGTAAGTCGTTATCTGCGGCTCTTTAAGAGTAGCCAAATCCGAGTGTGTCGTTGCACGGCACGACCTAATTGTTCGGCTCAAAATGATCGCTAAAATCTTTTTATTCTTGACATCTTTAATTTTTTTAACCTGTTCAAATGCAAAGTCAATTTCCTTGCGGACATTTTTGATATACCATTTATCTAAGAAAGTTTTACCGGCGGAATGATTTAGCTCGATGCCATACTTTTTAACAAGAGCGTTATAGATTTTTAGAAATTCCTTTTCTTTCTCTACGGCGTATTTATTCTCGTTGGCTTGGCCTCTTTGGACTTTGTATTTGAACTCTGGACTTGGAAAATACTGATTATTAAAGTCCGCCATGCGAACCAATAATTCGTCTTCAAACGCGTTGATTTTGCTATCTGCCTCATAGTTTATAATTGTTTGCTTTATCTTTTTTACTTCATCATCAAGCAAAACAAGATTATAGGGAAGCAATTTTGTTTCCGTAATCATGCAATTGAAATGAGATATATCAATGCCGATGGTATGCATACCCATTTCATGCGCTTGCACAAGTGTCGTTCCTGATCCTGAAAACGGATCAAGAATGATATCGCCGGCCCTAAAATAAATATCTTTCTTAAACTCGTCTGTACGATTGTCAATAAAGTATTCAACAAGTTGCGGAATAAATTTGCCTTTATATGGATGTAAACGATGAACATGTTTTGTGGTATCCACTTCCCGAAGATGGTCGAAAGACAATGCCCAGTTTAAGTCACTACCGAGTTTCTTTTTCCAATCAACTTCTCGCTGGCCGCGATAAGAGTCGTAGTAACTTTTTAGATCATTCAAATCAACAAAAACAGAACTGCCACCGTTGTGCTTCTTCACTTTCCCGTATTGAACCAGATACGAAATATTGGATTCGCTAACATTGCGCTTTAGAAAACCGCTAGCCCACTGGCTCGCTTCTTTAATTGTGAGAAGTTGTTTTGTTTGTTGCATATTGCTGTGGGTTCTGTGGATCAGTTCATTTGTACTTTCTCTTCCCCGCCGCCTTCACGAATCCCAAAAACAACGGATGAGGTCGTAACGGGCGTGAGAGAAATTCCGGATGAAATTGAGTCGCGACGAAAAAGGGATGCGGTGTGAATTCCACAATCTCCGCAAGCTCCCCATTCGGCGAAAGTCCAGTGACGTGAAGCCCCGCCGCTTCGAGATCGCATCGATACGCTGGATTCGCCTCATAGCGATGGCGATGCCGCTCGAGAATTTTTTCCGACCCGTAGAGTTTTTGCGCGAGCGATCCTTTCTTCAATTCACACGGATATTCTCCGAGCCGCATCGTGCCTCCATACGCCTCGTTTTTCATCCGTTCATCCTGTTCGTTCATGAGATGGATCACGGGATGCGGCGTCGTGGGATCGATTTCCGTCGTGTGCGCATCCTTCCAGCCAAGAAGATGCCGCGCGACCTCGACGATTGCGAGCTGCATGCCATAGCAGAGTCCGAGATATGGGATGCGTCGCTCACGCACGTATTTGATAGCTGCAATTTTCCCTTCAACGCCGCGCGTGCCAAATCCTCCGGGGATCAGTACGCCGTCCATTCCCTTCAACGTTTTTGGGAGCGACGCGGGGTGATGTTCAAAGTCCTCGCTATTCAGCCACACGATCTCCGGTTTACGCCCAATCTTCCAACACGCGTGCTTGATCGCTTCGAGAACGGAAAGATACGAGTCGGTGAGCACGAAATTTCCCGTGGAGAAATATTTTCCTATGACGCCGATACGGAGCGGCTGCGTTGACGTCGTGATGCGGCGAACGAGCTTTTTCCAATCGTGCAATTCCGGCCGGGGTTTGCCGAGATGGAGTTTTTCAAGGATCCGATCCGTCACGTGCTCCACGCGGAAGTTCAGCGGCACTTCATACATCGAGGCGACATCCGGCGCCGCGATCACATCCTCTGCCCGCATCGTGCAACTCACGGAGAGCTTTTGCTTGCGTGGTTCGTCAATCGGATATTGCGATCGGCAGAGGATGAGATCTGGCTGAAGCCCTGCCGCATTGAGTGACCTCACCGCATATTGCGTTGGTTTTGTTTTCATTTCCCCGAGGCTTCCTGGCACGAGAAGATAACTCACAAGAATCACGAGCACGTCTCGTGGCGCTTCCAGACGCATCATGCGGCACGCTTCGAGATAGAGAAGATTTTGGTATTCTCCAACCGTTCCTCCGATCTCCACGAGCGTCACGTCCGCACGAGCGGCTGCGCTCGCGTCTTTGATTCGTGAGATGACTTCGTTTGGCACGTCAGGGACCCACTCGACTGTTTTTCCGTGATATCCGAGCGCGCGCTCGCGAGTCAGGATGGACTGAAAAACGCTTCCGGACGTCATGCAGTTCAGCCGCGTCAGATCCTCGTCGAGAAAGCGCTCGTAATTTCCAATGTCTTGATCCGTTTCGAGCCCGTCTTTTGTCACAAAGACCTCACCATGTTCGATGGGGTTGAGAGTTCCAGGATCGATATTCAAATAGGGATCGATTTTGACGGCCGTGACACGCAACCCACGCGCTTTCAAGAGCGCTCCGATCGAAGCGGTTGCAATCCCCTTCCCGACGCCGCTCATGACTCCGCCGGCGACAAAAATGGTGCAACGGCGGCGAGTGTGGCGTGTCTTAGGCATAACTCAACGTAAGTATAGCAAAGAAAAGCGACGAGACGTTACGCGGCGAGGAACTGGGCGATTTTTTCGTAGCCGGGATATTCGGACAGGAGGTCGGTCACGCTGCGATTCTCCGTTTGAGTCCGCGCGACGACCAGCATCATTTTTTCGCGCAACGCGGCGCCAAGAGCATCAAAGTGTCCGCCTGCAGACGCGAGGCTTTTTAAGAGCAGACGAAAGTTCGTGTCAACTTTTCCTTGTTTCGAGAAGATCGCTGAAAGCAATCCTTTAAAAAATCCTTCGGATCTCCCTTCAGTGGCGGTATGAAGCTCTTGAACTTTTTGTGCCCACAACTCCTCGGTCATGTCTGGAACCTGCGTGAACTGATGCACGATCCTGCCTAGCGCCGCCACATCGCCACCCATGCCACCGCGTACAAAGAGAAGCTGGCGCATAAAGTCAGTAAAAACTGGTTTGTCCACGGATGTCCCTGAACTTCCAAAATCAATCATGGCAATCTGCGGTTCTTTGTTACCAACATCTATGAGCACATTGCCGGCGTGGAGATCAGCGTGAAAGCGTCCATCTTGCCGCTCTAGCCCATAAGTAACGGTTACTGAATTCTCTCGGATGGTTCGGTTGTGC
>CAYHYU010000038.1:0-7885 GCA_964360885.1 uncultured Gammaproteobacteria bacterium
ATCATTTGCTTCATGCCCTTCAGCTTCAGACCTTTGCGGCCTCCCGTGCGGGCGCGTTGTCCTTTCGTCCCTTTGCCCGCAGTCGTGCCTCGTCCGGAGGCATTGCCTCGCCCAATACGGAACGATTTCGTCCGCGCGCCTTTCTGCGGTTTGATTGTATGAAGTGTGAGCGTCATAGGTGACAGGTTACAGTGACGGTTTCGGCTTTGTCTCTGGCACGGGCGGAAGTTTCAGTTTTTTCAGCGCAACAAACGTCGCTTTCACATTGTTAATCTTGCTCTTCGAACCGAGAATCTTCGACACGACGTTTTGCACGCCGGCGAGTTCAAGCACGATGCGCACGGCACCGCCGGCCTTGACGCCCGTTCCTTTCGGGGCCGGTTTCAACAGGATCCTCGCAGCGGAAAATTTTGCTTCAACCGGATACGGGATCGTCTCATTCACGATCGGAACCGTCATGAGCGATTTCCGCGCCTTCGCCGTGGCTTTTGCCGTCGAGGCCGCAACGTCCACGCCCTTTGCGAGGCCAAAGCCCACGCGCCCCTTGCGATTGCCAATGACGGAGAGAGTACGGAAGCGCATGCGCTTCCCGCCTTTTGTGACACGGGTCACGCGCGCGACTTCGACGTTTTTTTCTTCATAGTCGGATTCCATCGAATGATCTCCCGCTTTCCCCTGATCGCGACGAGGTCCGCGACGATTGCCGCCTCCGCCGCGCCCAAAAAAATTACTCCGTTTTTTTTCCTTCGCTGGTTCTTCCACGGTTCCACGGATCTCAACTTCCGTCGGACTTGGCTCGATGGGAGTCGCGGCCTGTTCAATGGGCTCTGCCGCGACCGTGATCTTTTCCGTCGCATTCTCGGGAATGGGCTGCTGGATGTCGTCAGTCATACATTTAAAAATTCAATCCGCCATCGCGAGCGCCGGCCGCAAGCGCCTGCACGCGGCCGTGATACTTCTTATCGCGACGGTCGAACACGACCGTGGTGATCGCTGCGTCTTTCGCGCGCGATGCGATCAACTTGCCGACCTCGAACGCAAGATCGGACTTTTTCGCGCCCGCCTTCCCTTTCACGTCGCCATCTCGAGCCGCCGCGAGCGTGCGGCCGGTCGTGTCGTCGATGATCTGCGCATACAGATGCGCCAGCGAACGACGGACAGTCAGTCGGGGCCGCGAGGCGACGCCCTTCACCCGTGCGCGTACACGGGCGATGCGGCGTTTGGCGGCGTGCATTTTTCGAATCTGGTTATTCATATGGTCGTCTTCTGATTAAGAGCTCTTCACAGCTGCCTTTCCGGCCTTGCGGCGGATCGTTTCGGTCGTGTATTTAATTCCCTTGCCTTTATACGGTTCGGGAGGACGAATGCGGCGGATTTGTGCCGCGATCTCACCGACGAGATGTTTGTCGATCCCCGAGAGCGTCAAGAGTTGCTTGTCCACTTTCGCCTCGATCCCCTGCGGAAGCGTAAAAGGAACGGAGTGCGAAAAGCCAACATCCATCGTGAGCGCATGCGCGCCCGTAAGCGCAACCTTGAATCCAACGCCCACAAACTCGAGCGATTTTTCAAACGGTTTTTCTACACCCGCGATGGCGTTTGCGAGAAGTTGACGCGTAAGCCCCCAGATCGCGTTCTGCTTCGTGATCGCGGGATTCGCAACCGAAACCTCAAGCGATCGCGGTTCAGCGAGAGAAACGACGAAACTTGCAGGCGGAAGTTTCACCGTAAGCGTGCCCTTCGGCCCCGTGATCGTCACCGAGTCCGAACCAACCGTGGCGTCGACGCCCGCAGGAAGCGGCAGGGGTTTTTTTCCGATTCGAGACATATCATTAATTAACTTCGCAGATGACTTCTCCGCCGAGTTTGCGCCGCCTGGCTTCCTTGTTCGTCATGATGCCCGCGGAGGTCGAGACAACCGCAATGCCGATGACAGAGAGCACGCGCGGCAATTCAAACGCTTTCCGATACACGCGCCTGCCCGGCCGGGAGACACGACGGATCATCCGAATTCGCGGCTCCTTGCCGTCGTATTTCAGACCGACGGTGAGAATTTTTTTCACGCCCGTGATCCGTTCGGCAACGCGGTCGACGTATCCTTCACGTTCGAGAATTTTTGCGATGGCCACTTTGATCTGTGAGGACGGAGACTCAACCGACTCATGCCGCGCAAGCTGCGCGTTTTTGAGACGGATGAGAAAATCGCTGATGGGGTCGGTGTGCATAGGAGTTTACCAGCTGGATTTAGTGACACCGGGAAGCTCACCGCGGTTCGCGAGTTCACGGACGCAGATTCGGCAAAGCGCAAAATCGCGCATGTACCCGTGACGTCGTCCACAACGCCAACAGCGGTTCACCTTCCGCGTGCTGAATTTGGGTTTCCTGCGGGATTTTGCTTTTTGTGCTTCCGTGGCCATAGAGTTTAGGGATTACGTACAGGTGACCGTGAGATCAACGTTTAAAGGGGAATCCAAGCGCTACAAGAAGAGCCATCCCCTCCTTCTTGTCGCGGGCAGTCGTCGTGACCGTTACCTGAAGCCCGTGGATGCGTTCAACTTCATCCGGGCGAATCTCCGGGAACGGCAAGAATTCGCGGAATCCGACGGAGATGTTTCCTTGACCGTCGACCTGCGTCGCCGAGATGCCTCGAAAATCGCGTATACGTGGGAAGGTTACGTTCACGAGCTTGTCGAGAAAATCCCACATCCGCTGGCCGCGCAGCGTCACACGCATGCCGACGATCATCCCTGCGCGGATTTTGAAATTCGAAATGGACTGCTTCGCCTTTGTGCGAACCGGTCTCTGCCCCGTAATGCGCGAGAGCACGCTCTCTGCGACGTCAAGGAACTTCACGTCTTTCAGTCCGTGCGACAACCCGACCGCAACGGTGATCGACGCGACGCGCGGCACGGCGAGCGCATTCGAAATACCGAGGTCCTGTGCAAGGGCCTGTCGGATATTTTTTTGATAACGTTCTTTGAGAGTCATACGGTGTCAATCTTTGCCACATTCGAGATGTGAATCGGCATGAAAAATTCAATGATGTGCCCCTTCTCGCCGCCGCCCTTTCGAGTTCGAAGATGGCGCTTTGACGCGTTCACTCCTTCAACGACGACACGCGAAATCCTCGGGAATGTTTGGATAACCTTTCCCTTTTTTCCCTTGTCTTTGCCGGTGAGGACCTTGACCATGTCACCGGTTTTGATGTGGAGTGTTCTCATAACGTCACACGACTTCTGGAGCGAGCGAGATGATTTTCGTGAATCCCTGTACACGCAATTCGCGCGCGACTGGACCGAAAATGCGCGTACCCTTAGGGTCTTTCGACTTTCGATCGATGACGACGCCCGCATTGTCGTCGAAACGGACGTATGTGCCGTCAGGCCGACGCGTTTCTTTATGCACGCGCACAAGCACGGCGTGCACGATGTCGCTCTTTTTCACGGCGCCGCGCGGATCCGCCTCCTTCACGACGCACGTGACGATATCCGCAAGGCCCGCCGCCCGCTTCTGGTATCCGCCATGGACGCGAATCACCTGGAGCAGCTTGGCTCCGGAGTTATCTGCGACCTTGAGCATGGTGCGGTGTTGAACCATATATCAAATCGTCTTCATATAGCGCCATCGTTTCTCTTTCGAAAGCGGACGCGTTTCTTCGATGTCAACGAGGTCGCCGGGCTTCGCCGCGCCCATCTCGTCGTGCACTTTCAGCTTCGTCGAGATCGTGTAGTACTTGCCATACTTCGGGTGCGCCACGCGGCGGTCAATCCGAACGACGATGGTTTTCGTCATCTTCGTCGAAACAACGACGCCGCGCAAACGCCGCCGCTGAGGCAATGAGCGAGTGTCTTGTATCATATCGTTTTGGAGATAAATTTCACCGTGCAGGGAAGTTTGTATCCCGCGAGCAGCAATGCGTCCTTTGCGTGCGTCTCGGGAAGACCATCCATCTCAAAAAGAATCGTACCGATTTTCACCGGCGCGACGTAATGATCGACCGCGCCCTTTCCAGAACCCATCGGCACTTCATTCCCCTTTTTCGTGATGGGCTTATCCGGAAAAATGCGAATCCATATCTTGCCGGAGCGTTTTGTGTATCGCGTGAGCACGCGGCGGCACGCTTCGATCTGCCGAGAACTCACCCACGCGGGCGAGAGCGCTTTGAGCCCGAACGACCCGAAGGCAAGCTCAATTTTATCCGTCGCATGACGGATATTTCGCGCGCGGCCCTTGTGCCACTTACGGTGTTTGACTTTTTTTGGAATCAACATAGAAATTAGATGCGCACGGGCTCGCGGCTGCGATCGAATGCCGTTCTTGTTTGCGATCTGTGAACTCCGCGACGATCACGCGACGGAGTGCTTGGCTGGTATTGCGCGAGACGGTCCTGTTCAAAAATATCGCCACGGTAAATCCAGACCTTCACGCCGATCGTACCCACCATCGTGCGCGCAAAGTCCTGCGTGTAATCGATATCTGCGCGAAGGTTCGTCAGCGGAATTTTCCCCCAACCCAGCCATTCTCGACGCGCGATTTCCGCGCCATTCAGCCGGCCGGAGACAGCGATCTTCACGCCAAGCCCGCCTGCCTTTTTCACGCGTTCGATCGCCATCTTGAGCACGCGGCGAAATGGCATGCGACGTTCAAGCTCTTGGATCACCTGCTGGCACACGAGCGCGGATTCGAGTGACGGTTTCGCAACTTCGGAGACGTTTAATTGAAATTGAACTTTCTTTCCTGGAAAAAATTCCTTCAAGAATTTCTTTTTGAGATCTTCGATGCCAACGCCGCCGCGGCCGATGACGAGCCCCGGCTTTGCGGTCGAGATCGTCACGGCGAGCGCGCCGCGTGAGCGTTCAATGACGACGGATGTCAATGCCGCATCTTTGAGATCTTTCTTAAAGAACGCGCGGATGGCGAGATCTTCGCGAAGCTGCGTGCGATAGGCCTCATCGCGCGCAAACCAACGCGACGGCCATGTCGTGGTCGTTCCGATGCGGAAGGATTTTGGATTTACTTTGTGACCCATAGGATTGTAGAGTAGTCAAAAGTCTATAAAGTTTGAAAGTCCTTCAAGTCGTTCTTGGTTGACTTGACGGACTTTACGACTTTGGACTTTCGACTTTTAACTTTCGACTTGCGCGGTTCATCAGAGAGGACGATCGTGACGTGCGTTGTGCGTTTCCGGATCGGCGCGGCGCTCCCTCGCGCGCGCGGGCGGGATCGCTTGAGCGTCACGCCGCTGTCCGCGGCGATCGTTTTCACCCAGAGCGTTGAGCGATCGAGCGTGAAATTATGTTCCGCATTTGCGATCGCGGAACGGAGAAGCTTCAACACGGGGCGCGCGGCCGCTTTGCATACGAACATGAGGCGTGTGTCCGCATCGGCAACCGGAAGACCGCGGACGAGATCGACCACGAGGCGGACTTTACGAGGCGCCATGCGCAAATGGCGGAGGGAAGCGTGAACGTCCATACGTTATTTTTTCCCTCCGGCGGACGCCGAGGCGCCGGGCGCGGAAGCTTCCGCGGCAGATGTCTCTAACGCTTTCGTGAGCTTTCCGCCGTGCTTCGTAAATTTCCGCGTCGGTGAAAACTCGCCGAGTTTGTGGCCGACCATATTCTCGACGATGAACACGGGAAGATGCTGACGGCCATTATGCACGCCGAACGTGAAACCGACCATGTGCGGCGTGACGGTGGATCGACGCGACCATGTTTTGATCACGGTTTTGTCGCCCGTCCGAAGACGCGCGACTTTTGCGAGAAGCTTCTCGTCCGTGAATGGGCCTTTTTTGATGCTGCGAGACATAGGTCGTTATTTATTTCTTACGGCGCTCCAAAATGAGACGATCCGATGGTCGGTTCTTTCTCCGTGTCTTCACGCCCATCGCATGCTTTCCCCATTTCGTTTTTGCATATGGAAGACCGATAGGGTGCTTGCCTTCGCCGCCCCCATGCGGGTGATCGACCGGATTCATCGCCTTTCCGCGAACCGTCGGACGAATGCCGCGGTGGCGAGAACGACCGGCTTTGCCCCAGCGGACGAGGTGCCAGTCCGGATTCGAAACGATCCCGATCGTCGCCATGCATTCTTTCGACACATTGCGGATTTCACCGGACGGAAATTTCAGCGTTGCAGACGACCCTTCAACCGCCATGATTTGGATGAATGCGCCAGCGCCGCGCCCAATCTGTCCTCCTTTTCTGGCTTGCAACTCAACGGCATGAACCATCGTGCCAACGGGGATTTTGTCAATCGGAAGACGGTTGCCGACCTTGATATCCGCGTTCGCGAGAGAGGAGACGACGACGTTGCCGACCTGAAGCGTGTCCGGCGTAAGCATGTAGCGCTTTTCTCCATCTGCGTAGACGAGGAGTGAAATACGCGCGCCTCGGTTGGGATCATATTCGATCGAATCCACGCGAGCAGGAACATCAAATTTGTCGCGACGAAAATCCACGATGCGAACGAACTGTTTATGTCCGCCGCCCTTGTGGCGAACCGTGATCTTACCGCCCGTGCGTCCCGCGAACTCTTTCCGCGCGACGATGAGTGATTTTTCCGGTTCAAAACGCGTGAGATCGGAAAAATCCTGAACGGATGAGAGCCGGCGACCTTTGGTAACGGGGCGATAGTGTTTGATCGGCATATGCGTCAGACGCCTGTGTGAAGCTCAATCGACTGGCCTTTTGCGAGCGTGACAAGCGCCTTCTTCCAACGCGAACGGCGTCCCTCGATCTTGCCGCGACGAACGACCTTTCCTTCGCCTCTGATCGTATTGACGCGGCGCACATTCACCTTGTAGTGCTTCTCGACGGCTTTACGGACATCAACTTTTGTCGTCCCGACGGGAACGTTAAAAACATACGTCCCTTTGGAGGTGAGAACGGACGCTTTTTCACTCACGCGGGGATGCGAGAGAAGTGCGTGCATCGCTGGTCGGGCATCGGGCGCCGCGACGTGCGACTCGCGTTCTTTCTTCTCCACGGGCTTTGCAGGCGCCGTTTTGTGTTTGAATCGGTTAAAGAATCCCATAATAGTGCGCTACGCATTCTGATACAACTTCTCGAACGCCGGCACCGTATCTTTCCAAAACACAAGCGTCGGATAGTCGAGCACGTCAACGATATTCAAGCTGTTCACGGTGATGAGTTTGACATACGGGAGATTGCGCACCATGCGAAGGAGCGTTGGATTGGATGCTGGGATAACGGCGAGCGCTTTGCGGCGCATAGGGAGCTTCGCGAAAAGCGCGGCCGCTGCTTTCGTCTTTGGCGCGGAAGGCGTGAAGTTCTCGAGAATGACGAGCTTTTCATCCGCGACTTTGTCCGAGAGCGCCATAAAAAGTGCTTTTCTTTTTGCTTTGCGGTTCACTTTGACGGAAAAATTTCGTTCGCGTGTCGGGCCGAACGTGATGCCGCCGCCCACCCATTGCTGAGAGCGAATAGACCCTTGACGCGCGCGGCCCGTTCCTTTTTGGCGCCACGGTTTTTTGCCTCCACCGCGCACTTCGCCCTTCGTTTTCGTATTTGCGATCGGACGACGTGCGTTTGCCTGTTGAGCAATAACGACTTCATGAACAAGCGCCTGATTCGCCTTCACGCCGAAATGCGCCGGATTGAGTTCCAGCGTACCCGTGATGTTTCCTTCTTGGTTGTAGACGTTGACAGTTGGCATAGATGAACGACGTGCGATCCTTCGGCTATTCGACAAGCTCATAGTGGTGAGTTAGATCGAACCACAAGCTCAGGATCCCGAGCGGAGTCGAGGAATGTGCGACTCGCGAATTTCTAAAATTGCATTTCGAGCTCCGGGGACGGCGCCCTTCAACGCGAGGATTCCTTTCTCACGAACCTCTACGACCTGAAGATTTTTGACCGTCACC
>CAYHYU010000039.1:0-7749 GCA_964360885.1 uncultured Gammaproteobacteria bacterium
TGAATCGTCACGAACGCCTGCGCCGACGGAGCGCGAAGCGGATGAATTTTCAGATAATCCGTTTCGAGATCCGCAGAGTTGACGAGGTCCGGGCGCAACTCCGAAATCCACTTCGGCAGCTTCACCATCTCCGGCGTGGGGAAATAGAGATCAACCGGCGCCATCTTTTTCCGCAATTCTCCTGTCTTGTCACGCCCAGCCATGCACCCCGTGACCGCGACGATGAGCCGCGGATTTGCTTCCTTCAATCGCGAAAAATCCTGCATCTTCCCGTACACACGCTCTTCCGCGCTTTGCCGCACCGAGCATGTGTTCAGGAGAATGAGATCCGCGTCGTGCTCTTCATCCGTTGAAACAAAACCGAGACCGGAAAGCAATCCCGCAATCCGTTCGGAGTCATTTTTATTCATCTGACAGCCATACGTGACGAGATGGAATTTCGGAACGACATTCATGCGGGCAAGTTACCCCTTCAACTCCCCATTCGCAAGGGGGAGATCTGCATCATTCCGCCGAAAGCGGGAATGCGGTATCATGACATCATGTCACTCACTGTCGCCCAAAAAGCCAAGATCAAAAAGATTCTCACGACGTATCAGCGTAACGTGCGAAACGTTGTGAAACAGCACAAACAAGCGGTGACGTCAACCGTGGAAGAGCATGACAAACAAAAAGCGGAGGGGATTCGAAAACTCATCGGATGAGGGCGTGATGAATCACGCCCCTACGCCATCTCTCCTTCGATCTCCATCAATCGATTGTATTTTTCAATGCGTTCGGAGCGGGAGAGTGAACCTGTCTTGATATATTCTGCGCCACTTGCGACCGCGAGATCGGCGATGGTTGTGTCATCGGTTTCGCCGGAGCGATGCGAGATGATCACGACAAACTTCGCACTTTGCGCGAGCGTGATCGCCCGAACGGTCTCCGAGAGCGTGCCGATCTGATTCGGCTTGATGAGAATCGCGGTCGCGGCCTTTTCCGTGATGCCGCGCGAGAGACGTGTAACGTTCGTCACGAACAAATCATCGCCGACAAGAAGGGATTTCTTTTTCAGGACAGGGACAGCCGTCTTCCACGAACTCCAATCGTCCTCCGCGAACGAATCTTCAATCGAGATGAGAGGGAATTTTTTCTGCCACTCGACATAGCGTTCGAGCTGCTGAAACGGCGTGAGATCGCGTTTTTCCGATTTCCAGCGGTAGATTCTCGCTTTTTTATCGTAGAACTCGCTGGATGCGACGTCTGTGGCAAGTGCGATCTCTGTGCCAGGACGATAACCTGCTTTTTTTATCGCGGTCACGAGCAGCTCAAACGCGGCTTCGACGTTCGGGAGCTTAGGCGCAAAGCCGCCTTCATCGCCCACGGTCGTGACAAAGCCACGCTCGGCAAGCAATTTTTGTAAAACGCGAAACGTTTCAGCGCCCGCGCGCACGCGCTCGGCAAAGCGTCGTTGTCGCGGCACGATCATGCATTCTTGGACATCAAGCGACCAATTCGCATGCGCGCCTCCGTTCAATACGTTCATCATCGGAAG
Source organism: uncultured Gammaproteobacteria bacterium (assembly GCA_964360885.1). Taxonomy (GTDB): domain Bacteria; phylum Patescibacteriota; class Patescibacteriia; order 2-12-FULL-60-25; family 2-12-FULL-60-25; genus CAITMG01. The sequence goes on from CAYHYU010000039.1 coordinate 1,538, forward strand.
CGGAAGCGACGCTTGTTTTGTAAATGGAAATGTTTTGCGGAGCGATTTCCAGAGCGGAAGCTTCCGGTGTTCCGCGAGGGACTGCGCACATGCAAGCGACACAGAAAGGATTGCATTCGCGCCGAGCTTGGATTTATTCTCCGTGCCATCGAGCGTGAGCATTACATGATCAATGTCTTGCTGTCGCGCCGCGTCGAGACCTTTTAAGACGCGCGCGATTTTCTTGTTCACGTTGTCAACGGCTTTCAAAACACCCTTCCCGCCAAATCGCTTCCCTCCGTCGCGCAGTTCCAACGCCTCATGCGAGCCCGTGGACGCGCCGGACGGCACTTTTGCTTCCGCGGATGCGCCGGATGCGAGCGTGACGCGGCACGCGACCGTCGGATTCCCGCGCGAGTCGAGAATTTCGCGCGCAACGACGGAGGAAATTTTAGAGGAGAAGAACATACAGCACATAGAGTATACAACAAAAAAGAAGACCCGCCGAGCCGCGCCAGAACATGGCGCAGAGCAAACGGCGGGTCAGAGCGTGGCAAGGTGAGCGGGCGTGTTTTCTAACGCACGTGAATGATAACGGGCGGTGCAAGGTTTGCCTCCGCGAGTTGCTTCTCCGAACGAGAGCGCTTGGATGCCATCTTTTTTTGATGCGCAGCAAGACGTTCTGGGTCCCAATGCGCCGTATCCCATTCGACGCCTGGCACGTTGAGGAGAACAGCGCGGCAGGCGGGGTAGAGCCGCTGGAGCACGCTCAAGGCACACACCTCTTCTACGCCTGCCTGCGATGGATCAAAGGGCGCATCGCCGATCAACGGGAAACCGGTCACCTTCAAGTACTTCAGATTCCACATTGCGAGCGTATTCCATGGCACTCGTTCGCCGGTTCCGATCACTACTCCATCGCCCAGGTCGTGCCCAATGACAGCGGCCCCAACCACGATCGTCTGATCGCCCAGCTCACGACCAAGCGCGGAAACGATCGCTTGAGTGACCTGTACTTCTGCGGATGCCAGCAAAAGATGCGAAGCGCCTCGACGAACAGCCTTCGATATAATGACGTTGAGCGGCGCGACGAATTTTCCCCATGGAGTGACTTCAAAGGCCGTAGCCCCGGAAACTTTCATGGCATTCACGGCTTGAAGAGCTCCTGAAACATCCTCTTCCGTATTCACGGCAACAAGCACGTTGGACGCGAAGGCGCTGGCACGACGAACAAACTCCTTCACAATGGATACGCGATGCGGGTCTTTTGTCTCGAAAAACCGTGTCCCAATCGCAAGCGGCATTGTGGGCCTCTCTTTCGTTGTGGTTGCTAAGGAACAAAGCGATGCACATAGTTAACACAAAAACCTTATGAGTGTCAAGCCCTCACGTGATGCAGACCTTTTTTGTACCAAATCGGCTCTATCGCACCTCAAATGTCACGGAAACATTCGCCGTCACGTCGAGTGAACCTGTTTCGATGATCGGTGCAGGAGCGGCGTCCATGGCCATGGGCGCGCTCATCGATCTAGCGAACATCGGCATCGGCTGCGGATATCCCTCAAAGCTCTCGGAGAACGTCACGACTTTCACAATCGTGAGTCCAAGCTGCCGTGCAAGCGCATCGGCTTTTTTCCGTGCATCCTCGATTGCTTTTGCGCGCGCTTCGTCTTTCAGCGACGTCGGATCATCAATCGTAAATGAGATGCCTCCGATCTGATTTGCCCCGAGCTCGCCGGCTTTCGCGAGCGTCTCGCCCACCTTGTCGAGATCACGGACTTTGACCGTCGCATTCTGCGACACGACATATCCGGTGATGAATACTCGCCTCTCGCGCCACTCTTGCTTTGGGGAAATCGAGTACCCCGTCGTCTGGATATCTTTCGATGCGACACCCAGCTCTTTGACTGCCGAGAGGATCGCATTCATTTTTTCCGTGTTCCCTTTTTGCGCTTCCTTGACCGTCGCGCTTTCGGTTCTGACTCCGAGCTCGATCTTCGCCAGATCCGGCTTTGACGTGACTTTTCCTTCACCTGCGATCGAGATCGTGTCCCGATCTCGAATCATTTTTCCGATGTATTTGTATTCTTGACTGGCATTGCGCGCTTTCAGACCGACGAACACGACGAGCGCGAGACCAAGAAGCCCAACGATGCCCTGTAGCAATTTGAAGTTTTTCATAGATGAAACGTTTATGCGCATTTCTTATTTTCTTGATGATTGTTTCCGCAACGCAAGCAACCCCGGCAATCGTCCTTTTTTCGCGATGAACTCGAGCATCGCGCCGCCGCCCGTCGACAGATGGTCAACCCACTCGCTCATCCCTGTCGCGAGGATCATAGGAAGCGTATCACCTCCGCCAACAACCCCATAGGACGACCCTTTGCTGCGTGCGGCGATTGCGCGTCCGATCACGAGCGACCCGTGGGAAAAAGTTGGGACTTCCGCGACGCCAAGCGGACCGTTCCAGATGATCGTGCGTGCCTTCTTCATCTCTTGCGCCCACGCGCGCATTGTCTCGGGTCCGATATCACCGATCCGATCGCTCTTTTTCACTCCCGCGAGATCCACAACGCGCGCTCGCACTCCTCGCTCGAGCTTCGGCGCGACGACGAGATCCGTCGGAAGGAAAATCCTCGGATTCTTCCCGAATTTTTTTGCCATCGCGATTCCCTCTTTCTCGACAAACGACTTTCCGATGGAAAGTTTTTTCGCTGCGAAAAAGGCGTTCGCCATTGCGCCACCCACCATCACGCGGTCCGCGATCTTGAGGAGATTCATCAACACGTCAAACTTCGTAGAGATCTTTGCGCCGCCAATAATCGCGACGAATGGTTTTTTTGGTTTTGTGATGAGGCGTTTAAGCGCCGCGACTTCGGCGAGGAGCGACGGTCCGGCATATGATTTCAGTCGTTTTGCGACGCCGACGATCGAGGCGTGGCTCCGATGGCAATCCGCAAACGCATCGTTGACGAAAAAATCTGCGAGCGAGGCAAAGGCCATCGCAAGTTTTGGATCGTTCTGCTTCTCCCCCGGATAAAACCGAACGTTTTCAAGCAGATACACGTCGCCTGCCTGCGCCGCGCGGAGCGTGAGAGATGCGTGTTTCACTCCGTCCGCGGTATCGAGCGCGTCGCCGAGAAACTGGAAGGGCACGCGATATGCCTTCGCAAGACGCACGACGAATGGCCGTGTGCTCAAGGCCATTTCACGGCCATTTGGCCGGCCAAGATGCGTTGCGACAATCACGATGGCGCCACGTTGCGACAAGGATCTGATTGTTTCGACCGAGCGGCTGATTTTCAAAGAATCTTCTGGCGCGAAATGATCACCGAGCGGCACATTCCAATCCACGCGCAAAAAAATGCGCTTGCCTTTGAGATTCATTCTTGACGGAAGCGAAGGAATCCTCATGCTGACATGATATCAGATTGAACCTTGCCCTACGACAATTGTTTTGTCGGTGTAAAATCCTTTGGCTTTCTCAAAAAAATCGCCTGTTGCGCCACCTGTAACAAACTCATCACGACCCAATACAGCGCGAGCCCGCCCGGAAACGAGAAACCGATGAACACGGTCACGAGCGGCATGACGTACATCATCTGCTTATTCATGATCGAGGCCATGGATTCGTCTTTCGCGCCTTCGGACCCAGCGACTTCTGGCGGAGGCGGCGCGGCAGGACTTGGCTTTCGGAAAATCTGCCACGACTGCCAAAATTGAACAGCTCCTGCAAGAATCGCGAGAACGATGTTTGGTTTTGAAAGATTCACGATACCAAACAGTGTATTGTTGATCGTGCCCGGGTGTGCGATGAACGGATAAAGCAAATTCAACGAATGCGAGGCCAAACCATCGCGAAGCGCGTTAAAGAGTCCAATAAAAATTGGAAGCTGAATGAGAAGCGGAAGGCACGAAGACGCCGGATTCACCTTTTCTTTCTTATAGAGCTCCATCAGTTCCTTCGCCTGCCCCTCCTTATCGTTCGCGAGCCGTTTGCGGACCTCATCGATCTTCGGCTGCAGCTCTTGGAGCGCACGCTGCTGCTTGATCTGCGCGGCAGAAAACGGATAAAGCACGAGCTTCACGATCACCGTAAGCGCGATGATCGCAAGCCCCATGTCGTTCCCCGGAAGGACGTTATAGAGCCAAATGAGAAGGTTTAGGATGGGTTGAAAAATGAACGTGTTAAAAAGGGATATCATAAGGAGTCTTTTATTTCAGCTTCTGCGGCGGATTCGGCTTGTTCTGTGGGAATTTCACCCAGCTCCGAATCAGCGGCAATGCGTCCGCCCTCTTCCGTGATCGTGATCTTCCAGCCCGTGAGTTTTGCGGCAAGACGCACATTTTGCCCGCCTTTGCCTATTGCAAGCGATAGTTGGTCCGCGGGCACTTTGACGGTCGCAAGATGCGTGCCATGATTTAACTCGACATGCTGCGTTTTTGCGGGGCTTAGCCCCGCGGAAATATATTCCGCTTCGTCCGACGACCACAAAATGACGTCCACTTTTTCGCCGCCGAGTTCGCGAATAATCGTCTGAATGCGCGTGCCGCGGTGGCCGATGCACGAGCCGATTGGATCGATCGCGTCGTCGTTCGCGGTCACGGCAATCTTCGCGCGCGAACCTGCCTCACGGGCGATGCTCTTGATTTCAACAATGCCATTTGCGACTTCTGGAATTTCTTGCGCAAAAATCGCGGCGATCAGACCCGGGCTCGAGCGTGAAAGGCGTATTTCTGGACCTTTTGGCGTCATTGTCACTTCACGAAGGATCATCTTAAAACGCGCACCGGGAAAATACCGTTCGACCTCGATCTGATCTTCCTGAAGCAAAACGCCTGTGGCGCGACCCAGATCGATAAGAACAACGCGACCTTCACGCCGTTGAACCGTCACGTTCATCAATTCGCCCTCACGGTCTTTGAAGTCCGTGAAGATGACGTTCCGTTCCGCTTCGCGCAGCTTTTGCATGATCACTTGCTTCGCAGTTTGCGCTGCCATGCGACCGAACGCGGCTGGAACCGTAAGCTCCACGCGGATCTCATCTTCAATCTGCGCGTCCGGTTTCAGATCCCGCGCATCCGAAAGCATGATCATCGTCTTTTGATTGAACGCAAATTCATCTTCCGTCGGTTCGCTCATCCCGACATCCGTCGAGATATGCAGCTTTCGACTGTTCTCGTCTTTTGCAGGATCCCGTTCCGTACGCGGAACGATTTTCGACTCAAGCCGTTTCGCCTCATATGCGGCTTCGAACCGCTCAAAGTATCCTTCGGGCAATTCCATGTCCGCAACAACCATTTTCACATCAAATACGCGGATGCCGTGCGTGCCGCCGTCGTACGCTTCAGGGTCGAATTGGACCTTAATGTTTTGATTTTTGTTGCCGAAATCCTTGCGAAAAGCAGCCGCGAGAGCCGATTCAACCGTCTCGAGGACGGACTCATAGGAGATGTTCTTCTCCTCACAGATTTGCCGCATGGCTTGTGAGATGGGTGAGGCCATAGTGTAGGTTCGTGTAGGTTGCAGGTGTGTAGAAAAAAACCCGTTCATCCAGAACGAGTATGCCATTGTCAAGCATATCCGGACGCTTCGCTCTTGTCAAATCCAATCGCCTGTGTTATTCTTTCTTCCCAAGGTTTGCACACAGGCGGCCTTGTAACGCAGTGGACATTCCATTTTCAGAGGTTCGAAATGAATGCATCGACTCCTGCCAATCACGGACACTCACGTCGTGCTGATTTCCCTTGCGTCGCGACGAGCGATGCCATGAAGAAATTCATCGCGCACGTCGTGTATGCGGCGCAAAATCAGCGCGTCGTACCGCTCCTTTTGGGGCCGAATACGCTCGAGTTCCGGCCTTTTCTCGAGAAGGTCTTGGGGATGATTGAGCTTCCAAGCCATATCGATCCCTTCTCGCTCGATGATCTTCTATTCGAGCCGGGCACACGGATGACCGATCGTCTACGCGACACATCGCACTGCGGGGTCGTCTTCCTGGATGGGGACAACATATCGGGAGCGATTCAAGAGAGCTATGGGAAATGCCGGCTTCTACATTTCAAGCTCGTCTTCGCACTCGTCACAGAACCGTCCGACGCGCTTCTCGCCAAGAAAAAGTGGACATCGGACTTCTGCAAGCGCTGTGCCGTGACGGCACGCATGCCGAACTGGCAGGAACGCACGGATGACCAAGACGCAATCATCAAGGCGATGCTTGATCAGATGCACG
>CAYHYU010000040.1:0-7692 GCA_964360885.1 uncultured Gammaproteobacteria bacterium
GACTCGTTTGGGCCTGGTTCTGGCATAGCCGTTCGTGGATAGAATGGCAACATCGGTGGTGATTTTAGCGGGTCGAACACAGGCATCGTCGCGAACGGAGGGACTGTTGGTGGCGATTTTAGCGGATCATTATATGGCATCCGGTCGAATGGTGGAACGTCTGGAAGTTATTTTACGAACCCGTTAGGTCAAGAGACGTACATCGCCTATCCGGGTTACGGCATGATAAGCACCGGACTCGGGAAAATGAATTTCGGACTTTTTACGGACGGAAACATCTACACATCCAGCGATCTCATTGTACTCGGCAGTATTTCAACGAGTGACATTCTTGCATCTGGTAATATCGTGGCCGGAAATGTTACCTCTACGGATATTCGTGCAAACGGCAATATCAGCGCCCCGAACAACACACCGGAAAACTGCCGTTGGCTACGGCTTTCGCCTGACGGAGAATTCATCTGTGCGGCGAATAAATTCATGACAGGGGTTCGGAAAACTGCGGATACTGTTACGGAAATCCGTTGTTGCAATTTGTAAAGCGCGAGAGTTCATGCTCCGCCTCTGGAACACCGCAACGAGATCGCTTGAAGAGTTTCATCCGATTCATCCGCCAGCCATAGGGTTGTATACGTGTGGCCCCACCGTGTATTGGGATGCGCATATCGGCAACATGCGCTCGTATGTCTTCGAGGATATTTTGCAGCGCACACTTGAGCTCGAGGGATACGAGGTGAAACGTGTGATGAACATCACGGACGTCGGTCATTTAACAAGCGACGAAGACGAAGGCGAGGACAAGATCGAACAGGCGGCCGCGAAAGAGGGGAAAACGGCGCAGGAGATCGCCACGATGTACACACACCGATTTCTCGACGACGCACGCAAACTCAACATCAAAATCCCGTCTGCGCCATATCTCTGCAAAGCGACGGAGCATATTCCGGAGCAGATCGAATTGATTCAAGAACTCGAAAAAAAGGGTTTCACATATCAAACGAGTGATGGGATCTATTTCGACACATCAAAGTTTCCGTCGTATGGAACATTAAGCGGGCAGCGTCTCGAAGAGAAGGAAGAGGGAGCGCGCGTCGAGATCAACACAGAAAAAAGAAACAAAACAGATTTCGCATTGTGGAAGTTATCGGGAGCATTGTCGAAACGACAGCAAGAATGGCCATCTCCCTGGGGCGAGGGATTTCCGGGCTGGCACATCGAATGTTCAGCCATGAGTCGAAAATATCTTGGACAGCCGTTTGATATCCACTGTGGCGGCGTGGATCACATTCCCGTTCATCACGAAAATGAGATTGCACAGAGCGAAGCCGCGTATGGCGTGAAGCTCGCGAATTACTGGCTGCACAACGAATTTTTGGCTGTAGAAAGCCAAAAAATGTCAAAGTCGCTCGGGAATGTCTACACGGTGAGCGATCTTGAGTCGCGTGGTTTTGATCCGCTCGCGCTTCGGTATCTCTACCTCGGCACGCACTATCGTCAAAAAGAAAATTTTACGTGGGATGCGCTTCAAGCCGCGCAAAATGCGTTGACGAGATTGCGAGAAACGATTCGCGAATGGGACGCTCCGGAAATCGGTTGTGCGGAATATGAGACGAATTTTACCACCGCGATCGAAGATGATCTAAACACGCCGATCGCGCTCTCCGTGCTCTGGAAACTCGTTGGAGATGCCACCTATCCATCACGGGCAAAATCCGCGACAATGCTTTTCATGGATCGCGTGTTTGGTCTTTCGCTTCGCGAGATGATCGGTCGTCGCGTCGAAATCCCCGAGGACATTCAGCGCATGATTGTGCAACGCGAAGAAGCGCGGCGCAAAAAAGAGTGGTCTCGTGCAGACGACCTGCGGCACGCGATTCAAGAACGCGGCTGGTCCATCGAAGATACCACCAAAGGCACAAAGGCCATGCCGATGTAATATGTGATACACTGGAATCCGTATGGCTGACCTCGTGCGACAGGCATCGGAACAACAACGGACCGTTTCCTCTTCGATCGAAGAGAGCGGAGTTCGCGCTGACGAACACGCATTTGAAAATCTTGAAGAAACGCGTGAAACGTTTCTCGAGGAAGCCACGGAATCGCCGGTGACGCAGCTCATCGAAGGAATTCCAACGGCAACTCCGACAACGGACGTTGCAGCGCCGCTCGTAAAAGATGCGGAGACGGTTGAAGTGGAAAAAATCATGGAGGAAGGGCTTGGAGCGCTCTATGCAACGCTGCCGGAAGACGCAAAGCCAAAATTCAAACAAAAGGGTGAGGAAGCCGCAACAGAAATCGCGGGAATGGTTCGGACGCTCACTCTCACCGTCAAACGGGTGTTACAACTGCTTCGCGACTGGCTGCTCACGATTCCGAACGTCAACCGTTTCTTTCTTGAACAAGAGGCAAAAATCAAAACGGACACCATCGTTGAACTTGTGGAAACGCGCAAGCAGGAACGATTGCCACGCACATGATAGCGTTTCTTGCGCTCCAAGCCGACGTCGTGACAGATGAAACCGCGGCTCTTTCTATCGCCGGCTTCCCAGACGTCACGGCGCTTTTTCATCATCCGCTCGCCCTTCTCGTCTTGACGCTTCTTGGCATTGCTGCGGCAGTGATCATCACGCTCTTCATGATTCGCGGCATGTACAACCGCCGCGGCCGCGCAAAAGTCGCGTTTGGCATGCGCGTGCTCCTCATCCGCGTCCCGAAAGAACTGAAAAAAGAAGATGCCGAGCAGTCGAAATCGACGCAGCAAATTCAGGAGCTCATCTCCGTGATGGAGACGGTGTTCTCGACTCTCGGATCGCTCCGCGCGGAGAAGGGGATCGTCGCGTGGCTCATCGGACGGAAGGATCAATGTGCGTTCGAGATCGTCGCCCACCGGAACAAAATTTCGTTTTATGTCGCGATCCCCGGAAAATATCGCCAATTCGTCGAAGAACAAATTCACGCGCAATATCCGAATGCGCAGATTGATGACGTTCCTGATTACAACATGTTTGCGCCGCAGGGCGTGATCCTCGGCAGTTATCTCACCTTCCGCCGAAACACCGTCTTCCCCATTAAAACATACAAAAAACTTGAATCCGACCCGCTGAATTCGCTCACGAATGCGCTCTCAAAAATCGAGGATGCGGATGGCGGCGCGGTGCAATTCATCGTGCGAAGTGCTCGGCCGACGTGGCGGAATGAAGGGATCCGGATCGCGAAAGCGATGCAGCAGGGGAAAAAATTATCAGACGTGAACAAAGGAAGCGGAATTTTACACGCCGTCGGATCGGAATTGTGGAGCATCGTGTCGAGCGCAAAACCTGGCGAAAAAAAAGACAAAGAGCTGTATCGGCTTTCGCCGCTTGAGGACGAGATGGTGAAAGGGCTTGAAGAAAAAGCCGCAAAAGCCGGGCTGGAAACGAATATCCGCATTCTCGTTTCCGCAGGGACGCAGGAAAAGGCACATCGGTATCTGAATGATATTTTGGGATCGTTCGGTCAGTTCAATATTTATGAATACGGAAATTCATTCCAAACTGCCACCCCGACGTTTCGCACGATCCTTATTCGACATTTCATCTACCGCCACTTTGACAGGCGATTCGGCATCGTTCTGAATTCCGAAGAGCTCTCATCGCTTTTTCACTTTCCATTGCCCACGACGGAAACGCCAAAAATCGATTGGCTTCTCTCACGGAGAGCCCTGCCTCCGTCGAATCTTCCGACGGATGGGATCTTGCTCGGGATCTCCGAATACCGCGGGCACAAATATCAAGTGCGCATGAAACAACAAGACCGACGGCGGCACATGTATATCATCGGAAAATCAGGGTCGGGAAAATCCGTCTACCAAGCGTCTCTCATTAAGCAAGACATCGAGGCGGGACATGGCGTGTGCGTGATCGACCCGCACGGCGATCTTGTGGATGAATGTCTCGAATACGTGCCCAAGAACCGCGCGGATGACGTGATCTTCTTTGATCCTGCGGATCTGGAGCGTCCGATCGGATTGAACATGCTCGAATATGATGTCGCACGTCCGCAAACGCGCACTTTCGTGATCAATGAGATGCTGAAGATCTTTGATAAATTGTATGATCTCAAAGCGACGGGAGGACCGATGTTTGAAACGTACATGCGAAATGCGATTCTGCTGAACATGGACCACGTCGAATCAGGCAACACGCTCATGGATATCCCGCGCGTGCTTGCGGACGAAGAGTACCGCAATTTCAAACTCTCCAAGTGCCAATCGATGGAAGTCAAGAACTTTTGGACGAAAGAGGCGCTCAAGGCGGGCGGTGAATCGTCGCTTGCGAACATGGTGCCGTATATCACGTCGAAACTTGCGTCGTTCATCTACAACGACTACATGCGGCCGATCATCGGTCAGCAAAAAAGCGCCTTTAACATGTACGAGGCGATGAATTCGCGCAAGATCATTCTTTTGAAACTCTCGAAAGGAAAAATCGGCGATCTGAATGCGTATCTCCTGGGCATGATCATGGTGGGAAAGATCCTCGATGCCGCGCTTGCGCGCTCCGAACTTCCTCCGGAAGAACGCAAGGATTTTTATCTCTACATTGACGAGTTCCAAAATTTCCTCACGGATTCGATCAATGCGATTCTCTCGGAAGCCAGAAAATACGGCCTTAATCTGGCCATCGCACACCAATTTATCGGTCAGCTGACAGGCGCCGGCGGAGACACGAAAATCCGTGATTCCATTTTTGGCAACGTCGGCACCATGATCGCATTCCGCATCGGTGTCGAGGATGCGGAGTTTCTTGAAAAGGAGTTCCAACCAACGTTCTCCCTTTATGACCTCTTGAACGTCGAGGCATTCACATGCAACATCAAACTTCTCATCGACAACACGGCGTCGCGGCCATTCAATATGAAACCGATCATGCCGCCGCGGCCCAAAAGCAAGGAACTCGCGAACATGATCCGTGAACTCTCGCGCTATACGTACGGCCGCAAACGCGAACTCGTGGAAGCGGAAATGGCGGAACGGCAGCACATGGCAGAAGAGGAGGCAAGCGACGATGGCATCGACGGCTTTTTGAAAGCGTGATAGCGTGTGTGACGGGTGGTTGACTGATATGAGACCAAAAATCAAAGAAAAAAATACGGAAACCGAAGAAAAAAATACGGAGCAGAACACGGTGCTCTCTGGTTTGGATACGAAAATGGCACTCGCGCGGAAAATTCTCGCGCGGCTTCGTGAAGAGGTCAATGCTCTCGAACGGCTCATTGCGAACGGTGCGGAAACGGCGGACATTGAATCGATGCTTCGGCGATCGCATGGAGACGGCGAGATGTTCGCGCCCGCGGACGGAACCGTGCTGGAAGGCGTATTCGACGGTCAGCACATGGTCGGATCAGATGGGCGGCAGTACATTGTCCCGCCCAACTACGCATCGAAATCAAAACTGATCGAGGGAGACATTTTAAAACTCACCATCCAACCGAACGGCACGTTCGTGTATAAACAAATCGGCCCGATCGAGCGTCAACGCGTCGTCGGTACGCTCGTGCGTGACGAGATGTCAGACGACTGGTGCGTCGTGGCACTCGGCAAGAAATATCGCATGCTTGTTGCCGCGGTGTCGTTCCACAAAGGAGACGAGGGGGACGAGGCGGTCATTCTTGTGCCGAAAGCCGCGCCATCAAAATGGGCGGCGTTGGAAAACGTCATTAAACAATCATGAGACGCTTATGCCTTCTTTGAGTTCAACGTACCGCCCAAAAACATTTGCCGACGTTACGGGGCAAGACGCAATCCGCGAAACGCTTCGTCTTGAGATTGAAACAGGGAGGATTGGTCATGCGTATCTCTTTTCCGGACCGAGAGGAGTTGGAAAAACAACGACGGCAAGAATTTTCGCAAAAGCGCTCAACTGCATCCACCCGAAAAACGGGGAACCGGACAATGCATGTGACGCGTGTCGGGATGCGGACGCGGGAAGATCGCTGGATACGATTGAGATGGATGCGGCGTCTCACACGGGCGTTGAAAACGTGCGCGAAGCGATTATTGAACACGTGAGATACGCGCCTCAAAAAAAATATAAAATCTACATCTTGGACGAAGCGCATATGCTGTCGGGATCCTCGTGGAACGCGCTGTTGAAAACGATCGAGGAACCTCCGCCGTACGCCGTTTTTCTTTTTTTAACGACGGAATTGCACAAAGTGCCCGCAACGATCCAGAGCCGATGCCAGAGGTTCGATTTCAAGCGCATTGAGAATGAAAAACTCGAAGCAAGAATCGTACATCTCGCGGAACGCGAGGGGATACAGATCGGGCAGGACGTCGTGACGTCCATCATTTCGAAGTCCGACGGATGTGTGCGCGACGCGGAGAACTTGCTCGGACAGCTTCTTGCTCTTGGCGAGAAAAAAATCACGATGGAGATCGCGTCGCTCGTGCTTCCCGTGTCGAGATTGCCACTCGCGGCGGAGATCCTCGCAGTATGGACCACGCGCGCATGCGGACATTCTTTCACACAAATCGAGGAACTGGAAACGCAGGGAATTCCAATGATCCCGCTGTTTGACGATCTCATCTCCGCGGTGCGTTTTCTTCTCATCGCAGCGGATTCTCTTGCGATGCGGCAGAAACTCACGAATGGCGACGATGGCGAGAAAAAACTCGCGACGCTTGTAGCGACGTATGAGCCGGCAGAGCTTTCCGATATGGCGCTCATGCTGATGGAAAGGCGTCGGGATGCAAAAGCCGGAGCAGATCCGAGATTTTGCCTCGAACTGGCCGCAAGCGCAGTGTGTTTGAACCTGTTGCCGCATGCACAGATCACAACCACCCCGCCTCCTTCATCGGCTGCCACTCCTGTCCAACAGCAGAATGGGCGACAACCACCTCCTTCTGCTGACAAGGAGGCTCCGGCCGTGAGCTCAGTCGAAACGGGGGCAGGGGGAGGTATTTCTACAATCCATTCTTCCTGGCCAAAATTTCTTTCTTTGATAGAGAAGCAAAGCACATCGCTAACGTTCATCCTCAAACTCACACAACCGATCGCGTTGAATGGCGCACATCTCACGCTCGCATTCGCGTATCCGTTCCACAAAGAAAAAATTCTCGATGATCTGAAGTCGCGCAAATGCGTGATTGAATCACTTCGCGAAGCGACGGGCATGAACGATCTTGAGATTGACGGCGTTGTACGATCTGAAGATGGGGAAGCGATGCGGCACGCCTCACGAATCACGACGCCTCATCCTACAGACATCGTTTCAAACATCCTCAATGCGTTCGGCGGACAGGTCGTGGAGAAAAGAAGCGATGCGGGTTGACGCACGCTCTCAAAACGTATACTCTTGCGCCACATTCCGCATTGATGTAGGAACCTCTGAAAAACGATGAGATGCGACGTGCTGGACAGAGGAGACGACGCAGACGTATTAAACATACGTCGAGGAGTTGACGAGGGAAGCACGAGCAGATCGCGTTTTTTTAGAAGTTCCTTAGAGATTCTACGGATGCAGTCCGGGGTCGTCTAATGGTAGGACAGCTGACTCTGAATCAGCTAATCGGGGTTCGAGCCCCTGCCCCGGAGCCAACAATGATCCCGCATGAACAGCGGGGTTTTTGTTTATGCCCCAATGAAAAATTAGAGCTTGCACAATCGAATTCATTCCTATAAATTTTAGCAAAACATCTTTAAGAAGACT
>CAYHYU010000041.1:0-7504 GCA_964360885.1 uncultured Gammaproteobacteria bacterium
GAAGCTTGTGTCTCTCGTAGATGCCGGCTTTTTCATTTCCGATAATCTGCTACAACGCGCTCTTTTCCGCGCAGCTCTGCTGCGCGGAGGTTCACATTACAGACAGATAGTTTTTAAGCAAAAAGATCACCTCTTTTTTTAAGTGGTTTTTCACCCAAGCTTTTTCCTTTTCATTTGGTAAAAGTTCGGCCAACCCTCGTAATATTTCGTTGTCTTTTACCGCTTCAATAACCGAAATGCAATCAGCTATATGTTCTTTTACAATTTTGCCGGTTCTTACTTTGACGACCTCGGCGTTAATGTCCCAGTTGTTTTTAGCGAAAAACCAGATGTCATAAATATCGCGCATGGCGAGGAGTCGTCGATCAGTTAATGCGGCGAGTTTGCTTGCAAAGAGGTAAGCTTTCTTACCGGCAAGCATGGAAATTCCAAGATATTCTTTTATTTCATAGTGCTCTTTCATGTCTGGCATGAGGATTCTCACGTTCACTTCAATTTTGATATTGTGATCTGCGTCACCGTAGGAAAGCAGGAAGAAAATAGTGTTTCGCTTGATGTACGCATCTTTCATCTCTCCATATTTTCCTAACAGCCCCTCAATTTTTTTATGCACGAGTTTTTGTGTAGCTTCATCGCGAGAAAATAAATCAAAGTCCAAATCGACCGAAAATCTGCTCAAGCCATAAAAAAGGTATGCACAGGTGCCGCCTTTGAATCCAATAAGGGAGGAGATAGACGTATCCGAGTAAATGTCTCGGAGGATCTTTCCCATGATAAGCTGATGTTTTTCCTTATTGAGCATATTTTTGATATTGAGCGACTCGTTTTATTAATTGTTTATTGTCGTAAATCTTCGCAAGCTCGAAGCTTTCCTCCCAGTTGATGGAACGGAGATTGTCAAAATAAAATTTAGGAGATAAATATATGGTATCGAGGAACGCTCGTTCCGGGGTGGCGATGCTGTAGTTTTTTTCGTCCTTAACACCGAGCGCGCTGTAGAGCACACGATCCTTCAGTTTTCTAAATACAATGGTATGATCGCCAATCTTTTTGGTAGCTGGATAGGGACCGGCGACAAAGATGGAATCATGATGTTGGAAAATTATGCCTGCTTCTCGGAGCACCGTTTCAAAGCTAATATACGAAGGCGTATAAATACTGGTCGCGAGTTCTTTTGGATTATAGTTTTTGTCTTTAGCAAAAACTCCCCGAGTCAAACGGATAAGCGACCCTTGTTTCGCATAATATTTGATCTTTGAGAGAAGATTGGCCGTGTTTGTTTCCTCCCAAATCAAAGCTATATCCTTTGTCGTAAGGATCGTCTTAGGGGATTGGTATAGCTTGGCAATAAGATTGTTGGTGGTCATAAATCAATGTGTTTAATGGAAAGGTGATATTTCCACCATTCCATTGTATATTATGGTATAAAGTGAGTCAAATCGGAGTCTTATCCAATGCAAGATGATCCCCAAAGAGGTTGCATCTTTTTGTCAATCTCTCGCGATTCCGCTAGGATAGCGGTAGATATGACAAAAAAGCTCGATCTCGTGACAGATACAAACATCATCAGCCGTTTCCTTACTCGCGCGGTTGAAAATGTGTATCCAACGCCGGAAAAGCTTGGAGAGCTGCTTGCATCTGGCAATCGCATCACCGTCTATCTCGGGATTGATCCGACAGGGCCGTCACTTCATCTCGGCCACGCGATTGCGATCCGAAAACTCGCAGAATTACAGAAGATGGGTCATCACATCATTCTGCTTATCGGTGATTTTACCGCGATGATCGGCGATCCGACGGATAAAACCGCCACGCGCAAACAGATGACGCGCGAGGAAGTGCTTGCGAATTGCAAAAATTACAAACAACAGGCATCGAAATTTTTGGACTTTGACGGCCCGTATGCCGCGGAATTGAAATTTAACAGTGAGTGGCTCGCGAAGATGTCATTTCAAGATGTGATAGAACTCGCTGCGCATTTTACGGTGCAACAAATGTTAGAACGGGACATGTTTGAGAAGCGGATCGAAGAGGGGAAACCAATCTATTTCCATGAATTTCTGTATCCTCTGATGCAAGGATATGATTCGGTCGCGATGAACGTAGATCTTGAAATTGGCGGCAATGACCAGACGTTCAATATGCTTGCGGGGCGCACGTTCCTGCGCGAGATGAAGCAGAAAGAAAAATTTGTGCTGACGACAAAACTCCTTACGGATCCGACAGGCAAGAAGATGGGAAAGACGGAGGGGAATATGATCACGCTCGCGGACGAAGCGACGGACATGTATGGCAAAGTCATGAGCTGGACAGATGGTATGATCGTGCCAGGGTTTGAGCTCTGCACAGATGTGTCAGACAACGAGATCAGAGATATCCAATCACGTATTGCGGACGGCGAAAATCCCGTCATATTCAAGCGACGGCTCGCGCATGAGATCGTCGCAACGTTCGTATCAAAGAAAGCGGCGGACGAAGCAGAAACTCATTTTGCGCAGGTCCATCAGAAACATGAAGTGCCGGAAGACATTCAAGTCTACAAAGTCTCCGCCAGAGGCGTGCTCCCGAGGCGCATCCGCCTTGGGCGGAGATCCGCCATGGGCGGACAAAGTCCAAAGTCCAAAGTCATTGATGTCCTTGTCGAGTGTGGTCTCGTTGCATCTCGAAATGAGGCACGGCGACAGATTGAGCAAGGTGGCGTCAAAATCAATGGTGAAGTCGTGCATGACGGCACCATGATGGTCACAGCCGGGTCGGTCATTCAAAAAGGGAAAAGGCATTTCGTGCGGCTCGTATGAATAACGCGTGGGATGCGATCCTTGGCCACGTTGCGCAGAAAATCAGCGAAGCCGCTGGCACAACCGTCGAGCCATCTGAACTCGTCACGCCGCCGGATCCGAAGCTCGGAGATCTTGCGTTCGGATGTTTTGCGCTGGCGCAATTGAGACATGATGATGTAGGGGCGACTCGTGAGTCGCCCAAACAATCACCGGCAGACATCGCGAAGCGCCTCGCGAGACAGTTGTCGAAAGATACAAAAGATCAGTTGGTCGAATCTGTAAGTGCCGCTGGGCCGTATCTCAACGTGACGCTCGCAAGCGGCGAAACGGTTGCGCGCATCATGAGCGACGTTGAAGCGCAACAGACGTTATTCGGATCATCTGATGACGGAAAAAATCGTCAGCTCATGCTCGAGTACGCCCAGCCGAACACGCATAAGGAATTTCACGTCGGCCACCTGCGCAACCTCGTGCTCGGCAACGCGCTCGCGCGCATTCTCACGCACGCGGGATGGAACGTCGTGACAGCCAGTTATCATGGCGACGTGGGCGCGCATGTGGCGAAGGTTCTGTGGTTGCTTCAAAGAAAGCAGATGGCAGATGACAGATGGCAGATGGGTTCGGAGCAATCAGGAAAATATCTTGGACAACTGTATACTGAGGCGACGAAGTTGCTCGAGGAGCATCCCGAGTTGAAACAGGAGGTTTCAGAGGTGCAGCAAAAGCTCGAAGCTGGAGACAAGGGGCTGACGAAACTCTGGAAAGAAACGCGGCAATGGTCGCTTGCGGAATTCAAGGAGATTTTTGATGATCTCGGCACGAGGATCGACCGTCAATATTTTGAGAGCGAGGTCGCCGAAGATGGGCAGAAGATTGTGGACGAACTTTTGAAAAAGGGGATTGCGAAAGAAAGCCAGGGGGCGATCATCGTGGATCTCGAAAATGAAAAATTGGGCGTTTTTCTCATCCGCAAATCTGATGGGACGTCGCTCTACGCGACGAAAGATCTCGCGCTCGCACAGCTCAAAGCGAAAGAGTATCCCAATCTCGCACGCAGTTTGATCCTCGTGGACAACAGGCAGTCGCTCTACTTCAAACAACTTTTCCATACGCTTGCGCTCATGGGATCAAAGATCACATACGAATTCGTTGGCTTTGAAGTTGTCACATTGAAGTCCGGCGCCATGTCGAGTCGCGAAGGGAATATCGTGACGTACGAATCATTCCGCGATGAGGTGATGAAATTCGCGCGCGAAGAAACGCGCAAACGTCACGCGGATTGGAACGAGAAAAAGATCGAACAGACGGCGTGGGCGATCGCGATGGGTGGCATTACATATGGGATGTTGAAGCAGGATTCGGACAAAATGATCGTGTTCGATCTCGATCGAGCGCTTGCTTTCGACGGTGACACGGGGCCGTATATCCAGTACGCGGCGACGAGGCTCTCGGGCATTCTTAAAAAGAAGAAAGTCGAAAGTCGAAAGTCGAAAGTCACTTTCGATACGTCTTCCATCTTTCCTTTCTCGATTCACCCAGCCGAGAAACATCTCGCGATCCAGATGGCTCTATTCCCCCAGACATGCCATCGCGCGGCACAAGAGCTCGCGCCGCATCTCATCGCCCAGTGGTGTTTTGCGATGGCGCATGCGATCACCGACTTCTATCGCGACGTGAAGGTGCTCGACGCTGCGGACGATCTCCAAGCGTCACGACTCCGTCTCGTCGCTGCTGCGCTTTCCGTTTTGACCCGCGGTCTTGATCTTCTTGGCATTCCGTTGCCGGATGAAATGTAATTGTATGTCTTCTTTTCTCTTTGTCACGCTCAGTATCGGTACGAGCGTCGCGCTCGTGCTCCTCGGCTTCACCGTATGGCTTCGTCACCGTCGCGTGACAGGCGCAATTTTGTTTGCGCTCATGGCGTTCGCGATTGCCTACTGGACGGCATTTCTTGTGCTGACGATCGCCGCTCAAGAACCATCAGAGTTCATGTCTCTACGAACATACACGTTCTTATTGAATTTCTTCGTTCTTTCTCTCCCGTTTGCTCCGGCCATCGCCGCCCATGCCGCCGCGATCATTGCTCATCGAACGTGTACACGTTCGAGAATGTATTTTTATGGCGCAGCTCTGATCATCTCTCTGATTGCCGCGATGTCGATTTTTTCGATTGAAGTGTTTTCCGTCGCATCACTCTTTTCTCCAGAGACCGTCGCCTTTGTGTTGATCGGTTGTTTTCTCCTGACGATATTTGCATCCATTGTGTGTAGCGCCTTCGAGCTATTTCCGTTGCTCTACTCGCATTCTGTGAGCGTGCTTGATCGCCGCCGTGCCGCGTACGGACTCATTCTCGTCATCCTTTTTATTCTTGCGAGCGGTTCCTTTGTTGGTTTCTATGCGGGTGTAGATTTTTCCCTCCTCCCTCTTTTTGCCCTTGCTTTTCTCCTGATCTCTCTTCTCGCCTTTACGCGCGCGTCGTTTTTGGATGTTGACATGCCGCCCGTCGAGGCGTTCTACATCCTTCTCCTCACGTGCACGTTTCTTCTCTTCCTGCGTGCAGGAACCCATGAAGATCGAACGGTCGTCGTGATCGGCGCGTCGGCGATCGGTTTCTTCGGCGCCTATGCGGTGAAGACCTGTCGAGGAGAACGCCGTCGGCGTGTTGATGCGGAAGCGGACGCGGCAGACGCACGCCGTCTCGACGAGGCGAAGAGCGATTTTGTGGACATGGTTTCACACCAGCTTCGCAGTCCGCTTGGCGCAATCCGCGCCGCCTCTGCGATGCTTGCGGATGGCGATTGCGGCGCACTTCCGGAGAAGGCCAACATGGTCGCGACGCAGATCGAAAACACAGCCACACGGCTTCTCTCGCTCGCAGAAACATTTCTCAACGCCTCGCGCGTGGAGCTTGGATTCTACGAGAGCGTACGCGTTCCCACGGACGTTGCGGAGGAGATCCGAGCGGCGTTTGCCGAACTGTCACCGCTTGCGAGAGCAAAAAAAATCACGCTTGAATCGTATTGTCGGATGCCTCTTCCGCTCATCGTCCGCGTGGATCGCGACGCGCTGCGAAACGTTCTCTACAACCTTCTCGACAACGCACTCAAATACACCGCACGCGGGAGCGTCACGGTCACGTATTCCCTCCATCGAGGAGATCTCGCGATTGACGTCGTGGACACGGGCGAGGGAATGACGCAGGAGGAGCTCGAAGAGTTGTTCAAAAAATTTCATCGCGGGAACGCCGCGCGCCGAAGGGAAGCGGACGGAACGGGATTGGGGCTCTACGTCGTGCGTCGGCTTGTGTCGGCTGCGGGCGGTGCCGTGAGCGCGGACAGCGCCGGTCTTGGCAAGGGATCGGTGTTGAGCGTCCACCTGCCGGCAGATCCGACATGAGAGATCGCTTTGCCCCTTGACGATTCCTTCTTGCTGACGCTACGGTATGCATCTATGTTTAAGAGAAAAACAGACGAATCCTCTTCGGAATTCCCCTCAGGGCAGGGAAACGCGACGCTGATCGCCCGAGGCGTGCGTCTTCAGGGCGATTTTTCAAGTCAGGGCGATGTGGTGATTGAGGGTGACGTTCAGGGTCGCGTGGACCTGACGGGCGAGCTCTCAGTTGGCGCGGATGCGAAGTTGAAAGCGGACGTGTCGGCGGGCGACGCGGTTGTTGCGGGATCGATTGAAGGGACGCTCACGGTGAAGCGGCGGCTTGAACTCAAATCCACTGCAAACATCATGGGCGACGTCACGTGCGAAACGGCTGCCATCGAAGCGGGCGCGACGCTTGAAGGGAAGGTGCGTATCGGCGGGAATGCTTCGGCGGTGCCAACGGCAGTTTCGGCGGAGACGTAACGTGCCGCCATGGATTCCCCGAGCTACGTGTTCGTCTATGACGAGGCGTTAAGCGAACGCCGATGTGAACGCGAAGTTGCTGCGCTCGAAACGCGGCTTACGACGCTCGGCGTGACGGGGCGGACGATCAAACTCGCGATGTTTCGAAGCGCGAAGGAAACGATCGAGAGCATGGTGAAGCACGGCGTCACGACCGTCGTGATCGTCGGCGACGATCGGACGCTCGACACGATGATGTGGTTTTTGCCGGCAATGAATATCGTGCTTGGCTATCTTCCGATCCTCGGACCATCGCAGATCGCGAAGCCATTGGGCATCCCATTGGGCGTTTTGGCATGCGATGTGCTTGCAGCGCGCCTCATCGAAACGATCGACGTGGGGCTCTGCGAAGGGCGATATTTTTTGGGCGAAGCACGGGTCAAAAATACGATTGCATCCATTACGCTTGACGGACGTTTTTCGCTCACGTCAACGGGTGGGGGAAGCATCACCGTGCGGAACTTATACGCGGATGCAAAGGACGGCGCGCTTGAAGTTGCCGTGCAACCCTCTATCGGCAGATCACGTTTTCGCGCACGAATCGCGCAAGAGACGAAGATCCTCATGCATCAAGGGGAGATCGTCTCTCAAGATCCTATCGATGTGCAGGTCGATGGACATCTCTTGAATGGGTTTCGATTTCAGTTCGGGATTGCTCCGCGGAAATTGAGGGTGATCGCGGGTCGCTCGCGTTATCTCTCGCCGTCGGATGCGCTCTTGCCAGTACGGACAAAATCATCTACACTCGCGTCTGCGAGAAAGTCGTGAGCGCAGGTGGCGGAATTGGTATACGCACCAGCTTGAGGGGCTGGCGCCCGAAAGGGCATGGA
>CAYHYU010000042.1:0-7496 GCA_964360885.1 uncultured Gammaproteobacteria bacterium
CGAATTATGGGATATCCAGTCGGAGTTCGGTAACAGTATTTATGGGTTATAACGTCCTCTTGACCTCTTTTCTCGTTCAGAGTATCTTGCAGTCATTCCTATGTTGGATGAATCACATGTGCGTCGCGAGAAGCTTGTCACGCTCGAAAAGGCAGGCGTTCTCGCATATCCCTCGACCGTCAAACGGAGCGCGACAATTGCCGAAACCATTGAACACTTCGATGCGTGGATGAAGCAGGAAAAAGAACTCACGATCGTTGGACGCATTCTCACGATCCGCGTTCACGGCGGGTTGATTTTTATTGATCTCCGCGACGGGACGGAAAAAATTCAGTGTCTCTTTAAACTCGACCTCATCGGCGAATCATCGTTTAATCTGTTTCGCGACTGCCTCGATCCTGCGGATTTCGTCCAGGTCACCGGCACGCTCTTTACGACGACGCGCGGCGAAAAGACGCTGACCGTCACAACGTGGAAAATCCTCACAAAAGCACTCTTGCCTCTTCCAGAAAAATGGCATGGTCTTCAGGATGTCGAGACACGTTTTCGTAAGCGCTACCTTGATCTCCTCATGAACGAAGAAGTGATGGCGCGCATGCAAGCTCGTTCCAAGATCATTTCGTCCATTCGATCTCTGTTGGATGGAAAGGGGTTCCTCGAAGTCGAGACGCCGACGCTCCAGCCCATCTACGGCGGTGGATTTGCGCGTCCATTCACAACGCATCACAACGCGCTCGATGTTGACTTTTATCTGCGCATCTCCGATGAGATGTATTTGAAACGTTTGCTTGTCGGAGGATGTGAAAAAGTTTATGAGATCACGAAGGTATTCCGCAACGAGGGGATTGACCACGACCATACGCCGGAGTTCACGATGTTCGAAGCGCAGATCGCGTATCAGGACTACCGGTATGGCATGGATCTGTTCGAGGAGATTTTTGAGCATGCGGCCATGCAGACGTTCGGCTCGACAGATATTCAACATGAGGATATTCTCATCAACCTCAAGCGTCCGTGGCGTCGCCTGCGCCTCGTGGATGCGATCTCCGAGATCGGAGGTCTCACGGTGTCCGAGTGGAGGGACGTCGCACATGCGAAGGACTCCTTGCGTCCGCGCCTGTGCGAGGCGAAACGCGCACAACTGGAACAGATGCAGAGCGTCGGCGAGGTCATTGCATGCGCATTTGAAGAATTGGTGGAAGAAAAGCTCCAACAACCAACGATCATTTATGACTATCCTGTCGAAGTATCGCCGCTCGCGAAGAAATCCGCGGACATTCGCTTTGTGGAACGCTTCGAAGCGTTTGCGCTTGGGAGCGAACTCGGAAATAATTATTCGGAATTGAACGATCCGATCGATCTCGAGCAACGTTTCCTCGAAGAAAAAAAGAAAGAAGCCGCCGGTTTCGACGAAGCGCATCAGATGGATGTAGAGTATCTTGAAGCAATCCAGCACGGCATGCCGCCGGCGTGCGGCCTCGGCATCGGCGTAGATCGCATGGCGATGCTCCTGACCGGAACGGAAAATATCAAAGAGGTTATTCTTTTTCCCACGCTTCGCCCCGAGCATGACGCCACTCAATCAAAAATTCTATGAAAAAAATTGTGATGTGTTTCGGCGCCTTCGACGTGCTCCATCCGGGCCACGACGATTACTTTCGCCAAGCCAAGGAACACGGGGACGAACTCTTCGTGGTCGTTGCGCGTGACGTGACGGTCGTGGATGTGAAAGGAAATTTGCCGTCGATGAATGAAGATGCCCGTCTCGAAGCGGTTCTCGACCATCCGCTCGTGGATGATGCGCGTCTCGGGTATCCGGGCGATAAGTACAAGATCATTGAAGAGGTGAATCCTGACGTTCTGTGCCTTGGGTACGATCAGGAAGCGTTTACGGAAAACCTTGATGCGGAACTCGCACGGCGCGGGCTTTCCTCAACGATCATCCGAACCGAGCCGTTCCTTCCGGACATGTACAAATCATCTCTTCTCCGAGGCATGCGCGATGAAGAGCCGACGTCCGTTGAAGAGGCGGAATATGAGGAAAATGGATTACCCCTATGAGGGTCTACGTTGACCTGTATGCTTGATCCAAAATACATCCGCGAACACGCGAACGAGGTGAAACAGAACTGCAAGAATCGGCAGGTCGTGGTTGATGTGGATGCGTGGCTCGAGTTGGATCGTCGACGCGGCGAACTCATGCGGGAGATTGAGTCGCTTCGCGCGAAACGGAACGCGATTGCGGAGCAGATGAAATCCGCGGACGCACAGAATCGTCCCAATCTCATCGAGACGGGAAAGAGGATCAAAGAGGATATTGCTCAGAAAGAAGAAACGCACGTTGTCGTCGAGTCAGCGTGGAAGAATGCGTTGCTCGCGTTTCCGAATCAGACGCATCCGGACGCCCATGTCGGCACGGATGACTCGGAGAATGTTGAGATTCGGACGTGGGGACACGTGAAACAACTCACGCATCCAGTCGATCACGTCGCGTTCGCGAAGAAATATGATCTGATTGATTTTGAGCGTGGGGCAAAAGTCGCAGGCGCCAAGTTTTATTTTTTGAAAGGAAAACTCGCGCTCCTCGAGCAGGCATTGATCCGTTTCGCGCTGGAGTATCTCGTCAAAGAAGGGTTTGTTCCGATGGTGACGCCAGATCTCGCAAAAGATGAGGTGTTGCTTGGCACGGGCTTCCAGCCGCGTGGGCCTGAATCACAAATTTATTCATTAGAGAATTCCGATCTCTCTCTCATTGGGACATCCGAGATTACGTTGGGCGGGTATCACAAAGATGAAATTCTCACCGAGAAGTCACTCCCACTTCTCTACGCTGGTCTCTCGCACTGCTATCGCACAGAGGCCGGCGCGTATGGTCGCGAGTCGTATGGCCTCTATCGCGTCCACCAGTTTTCAAAAGTTGAGATGTTTGTATTCTGCACACCGGAACAATCCGAGGCGATTCATCTTGAGTTGTTGCGTCATGAGGAAAATATCTTTCAGGCGCTCGAGATCCCGTATCGCGTCGTCGAGATCTGCACGGGCGATCTCGGCGGCCCCGCATATCGGAAATACGATCTCGAAGCATGGATGTGGGGGAGAGGAGAGGGAAAGGGCGGATGGGGCGAAGTCACCTCCGCATCAAATTGCACGGATTTTCAAGCGCGTCGCCTCAATATCCGGATCAAAACGGAGAACGGAAACATCCATGCGCACACCTTGAACGGAACCGCCATCGCGACCTCGCGCACGATCATCGCGATCCTCGAGAATCATCAAAATGACGACGGCACGATCTCAATCCCAAAAGCGCTTATTCCCTATTGCGGGTTTGAAAGGATTAGATGAAGTAAAATAAAAATAGAGAGCGTCAATGCACAACGACCAAAAAACATGGATCGAAATTTCTCGAAGCGCCCTGACGCACAACGTCAAGGCGTTTCGATGTCATCTCGGATCGTCTGTCGCCGTCATGGCGATCGTCAAATCAAACGCCTATGGTCATGGTCTCGTTCCGACGGCAAAAATCGCGGATCGCGCCGGCGCATCGTGGTTCGGCGTGGATAACGTGGACGAGGGGATCGCACTTCGGAAACATGGGATCAAAAAACCGATTCTCCTTCTCGGATATACGTTGAACGATCGTCTTCGCGAGGCAATTACGAATGATCTCTCGTTGATCATCTACAATCTTGAGACCGCGCGTTCTCTCGAGCGTTTGCGTTTGACGGGACGTCGCGGTTCCGTTGCGAGAGTTCACATCAAGATTGAAACAGGAACCACGCGGCAGGGGATCAAAGGGGATGATCTGAGTCGCCTCGCGCGACGGTTGAAGAAAATCCCGGGCGTTGTCATCGAGGGCGCATCAACGCATTACGCGAACATTGAAGACACGACAGATGCATCGTATGCCAAGAGTCAGCTTCGGCGATTTGAAGAGGAGATCACTCTTCTGCATCGCGAAGGCATTGATCCTCCGTTTCTTCACACGGCCTGCAGCGCCGCAGCGATTTTATTTCCCAAAACACATTTCAATCTTGCGCGCATTGGCATCTCGATGTACGGGCTCTGGCCGTCAAAAGAGACGCAAAAGGAGGGTGGGATTGTTCTCACGCCAGCGCTTGCATGGAAAACGATCATCGCGCAGATCAAGACAGTGCCAAAGGGAGCGTCCGTGAGCTACGGTCTCACTGAACGCACGACTCGCGCGTCCACACTTGCGATCCTTCCCATCGGTTATTGGGACGGATATGATCGCGGACTCTCATCGATCGGGCACGTCCTGATCCGCGGTCACATATGCAAGATCATTGGGCGTGTATGTATGAATATGTGCGTCGTGGATGTGACGGATCTTCCCCATGTGCATGTGGAAGACGAGGTTGTTCTCCTCGGGCGTCAAGGGGCGGAAGAAATTTCCGCACAAGACATTGCGTCAAAACTTGGTACAATTCATTACGAAGTCGTGACGCGCATCAACCCGACGGTAACACGCAAAGTAGTCCAATAGCGCATGAGTTATACTTCTCGAACAGGTCTACACGGCACGTTCGTTCACGCGAGGAAGGAGCAGGCGCCGTCAAGCGGGTGGATTGCGTACGTTCTTGCGTTTTTTGGGGTTTTTTGTGGGATGGTTTGGTTTATTTTCGTGTCACGGCATTGGAGCATCGTACATTTTCAGATCGAGGGGCTCCAGCAGCTCGAGAGGGGAGAGGTGGAAGGAGCGGCGATGGACGCGCTTGATCACGGTTCGTGGAAGCCATGGGATCGTAGAAATATTTTTTTTGTGAACACAACGGAACTTGAGAAGACGCTTCAGGAACGCCTTGTCGTTGAACGCGTACATGTGGATAAAGTGTATCCTAACGTTTTACGACTCATAATAAAAGAACGACAGAGAAGTGTCGTTCTTGCCACGGATCATCGATTCATGTTGGTTGATCTCAAAGGCGTTGTGACGGGTGACGTTTCCGATGCTTCGCTTCTGTGGGTGCATGCGCTTCTCGCAGCCAAAACGTTTGCTGACAATCATCATCCTCCTGTGATTCTCGTCGGAACCGTCGGCGCGGATGGATCTGCGACATCCGCCTCGCAGATCGTCGATCCAATGGTGGTTCGACGATGGATCAACGCGTATCACACGCTTCTTGTATCGCAGTGGCGTTTTAGGACGTTTGCGATCGATCACGTGACATCTAGGACATTGAAAATCGCCGTTCAAGGGAATTTTGACGTGATCATGGATATGGAAACGCCTCTCGAGCCGCAAATCGAGACGTTTAACAGTTTTCTCCGATCCAAACAAAAAAACATTGTTATTCGTGACTATATAAACGTAACTATTCCTGGGAAGGTATCATTTAAATAAAGCAGATTGTGCGACGATTCTGTTGAATGTTCCTCAGAAGCGTTGCACAATCTGCGCAATGTTATACGTCACTTAATGGCATATTCAGCATTAAGTGACGTATAACATATATTGTGCGACGCTTATACTTTGTCAATGTGTCAAGATCGATCCCCTCCTATTCAATATCGAGTGTAATCGGAAATGTTTTTATGTCGCCCTCGATATTGAATTGCGCATAGAGTGTGTAGCGTCCCTTCGTTGGGAAGGTACCCTCAAAAACGACCTTGCCATCTTTTGGTTGCTCCTCCGTGACGGGATGAACATGGAAGAAGTCATCTGCGTCGTTATGGCGGAGTTCGACGACATGACCATACGCTCCCAGATACGGCTTGAGATTCGTCACTGGCTGGCCTTTTTGCGTAATGGCGAATACCCACTGTTTTGTTTCCTTCGTTTTCAGTGGTTGAT
The DNA here is from genome assembly GCA_964360885.1 of uncultured Gammaproteobacteria bacterium. Taxonomy (GTDB): domain Bacteria; phylum Patescibacteriota; class Patescibacteriia; order 2-12-FULL-60-25; family 2-12-FULL-60-25; genus CAITMG01. Next base: position 5,816 of record CAYHYU010000042.1, read on the forward strand.
CGATCATGAGCTTGGCTGAGTATCCCCCATCTTGTGCTGACCAATCCGCATTCGGTTCTGGTACTTTCGGATTTTTCGTTTCACCGCCAATGGTAATAGGCACTCGTAAGACATGGGCTTTTTCTTCGAATGGCGCAATATCGACATACATTTGGTACACGCCCTGATCCGGAATCGTTGTTTTGACTGTCCATGAGCTATGTACGAATTCCGGATGGATGTGCTGGAAGCGCGTCATATCATCACGGACGAGAAGCAGATGCATTTTCTTTTCATGTTCGACCTTGAGATCATCCGGACCAAATGGATGGCCATCCTCACCGTACAGCTTGAATGAGAGCTCTATAGCACCCGGCTTGAGGATGTTTTTTCCTTTAAGGTCGACACGCGAGCCAGCTAATTTGGCAATATGCTCGTCGGTCGCGTGACCTGCCATCACAGAAGTTTTAGGTTTTGTCCGATGTCCTTTTTCTACTGTCTTTGGAGTTTCTGATGGACTTGAGCCGGCGCAGCCGGCACCTACAAGCGCAATAACTGCCAATGAAGCGAGGAATTTTATGGGCATAGATTCATTATTTCCTCCTTGCTTCATGAATCCGTTTTTGTGACCGGTGTGTGTGGCGCCCTCACATTCACATCCCACCACGCTTTCCAGCTCGCGGGGATTTCACGAAGCCAAAAGAAGATTATTTTGTCGTACGCCGCACGATCCGCAACAATTCCTTCAACGCGAACGCCAAGCTGATTGCAAAGATAGAGCGCGCGGCCGAGATGAAAGCGCTGTGTGACGATGATCGCGCGTGAAATTCCAACTTGATTCTTCGCATGCTTACAGCTTTCATACGTCCGATATCCTTGACCGTCTACGAGCACACGATCATCTGGAACGCCCCGCTCCCTTACATATCGCGTCATCACGCTCATCTCATTCACATGATACGCGCCGTCGTCACCGGTCAAGAGAAAACGATCCACGACCCCCTTCTTGAAAAGTTCAATCCCTGTCTCCATCCGATCTCGGAGCGCGGAAGATGGCGATCCGTCTTTTTTCACGCTCGCGCCGAGAATGATCGCATATGGCACATGCGGAAGATCCGCGTTCTGCGTATGGATTCGCGATGCATATCGGAGTTGAACGACCGCAAACATCAATGCCCCGATGATCCCGAAGATCACGAGAATTGCGAAGAGGCGCGTGAGGAGTCGTTTCGTATTCATCCGTCAGATGTTGGTTTCTCGATCTGCAGAGGTTCGATCCCCATCCCCTGCCCCGTGATGCGCAAGACGTCCTTATCAATTTTGCCCAGTTCCTTCGCCGCGAGATTGTACTGGTTCACGGTCGTTCCAAGATGTTTCCCAACGCCTGTAAAATACGCATCGTATGCCGCGAAATGGCGTCCTATTTCTCCAACGCGCACGCGGATCTCCTTTGCCTGTTCCTCGATTTTGAGTGCGCGGAGCCCCTGCAGAACGGTCTGGAGATACGCGAGAAAGGACGTCGGCGAGACGATGATGACGTGATACCTCGACGCGGCGCGTTGAATGATGCTTTCCGTCTCCTCCGCTACCGCGCCGATTTTGTTGATGAGCAAATCGTAGTAGATCGCCTCGTGCGGGATGAACATAAAGGCGAAATCCATCGTTCCTTCGTTCGGACGGATATATTTCGCGGTTTCTTGGA
>CAYHYU010000043.1:0-7456 GCA_964360885.1 uncultured Gammaproteobacteria bacterium
ACTTGGAGGCCGCCGAGTATGGCGCGACGATTTTGAAAACCCTGCCGGGCGACAGCTACGTGCGAGGTTTCGTGTTAGCCGCCCTTGGCCGGTTCGAGGAAGCACGGCCGTATTTGGAACGAACACCAACACCTGCATTCTTTGTACTCTATTATTCTCCCCTGTGGGATTCCATGCGCGACGATCCGCGATGGTCACAGCTGATGGCGAAACTCAACTGTGCCGAGGAATACAAACTGGCGCACGCTTCGCTTGCGCGGATGGCGAAGGCGCCGGCGGCGAAGAAATGAGCGCCGCGGGCCAACGCTCAACACTCAACGCCCAACGCGGCACGGTTGCCGCAACCGAATTCGTTCGAACGGCAAAGGAGCTATCGAGATCAAGCAGGCGAAGCACTCGCGTCCACACGCGACCGACGGAGAGATGAAGGGAGATCTGTGTCGACGCCGCGGCAAAAATGGACATCTCCGAACTCGAGGCGAGGCGGCTTTCACCAATGCCAAAAAAATGAATCGTTGCAGCGCCATCGGACGCCGTACGTATCTCATCGCCATTCTTCACTTCATCCCCGGACGCGGCAGCGACCCAATGATTCGACGGAGCGCGACGGACTTCGACGGAGTCGCGCTCTACTGTCAGCGTCATCAATGGCTCCGCCACGGCCGGAAGACGACCGAGCGACAAAAACCACCACACGCACATGCCAAAAAACGCAAGACAAAACGCGCCAATGCCGATCCATTTTTTCATACGTGTATGCCATTGGCAGGGTAGCACAAGAATCGGAAACAAAAAACCATCCGCTTCAGCGGAGAATGTTTGTGCCTGGACCAGCCGGTAAGCCGAATTTTGTCGAGGATGACCATCTATCTGGTCCCGATGTTGCCATCGGGATCTTGCGAGCTACCAACTCCCAGACGAACGTCGGGGAATCTTGCTCTTGCACCAGAGAGGGTTTACCACGCTCCGATGTCACCATCGGAGGAGAGAAGTCGACTTCTCACTTTTCACCTTTCTCCCGATATTCATCGGGATAGTATTGTCTCTGTGGCACTTTCCCTAGGTTTCCCTCCACACCTTTCGCACAGCGAAAAAATATGGAGGTATCCCTGGCCGCCGTTAGCGGCTCTCACGACCCCGACTGAACGTCGGGGGGTGTTCGGACTTTCCTCCCCGCACTTATTTTCGTCTATCTGCGATCAACAGCTTGGACGAAAATGAGTGCGGGGCGGTCATCTGGCTGACCCAGACCTTGCGACAATACAGAAAAAAATATTGTCTGTCAATGATCGGTCGAGCACGCTATACTGTGCTTCTTTCCCCATGCGCATCAAACGCATCGATCTCACCTTCACCGCATTGCTCATACCGCTTGATACGCTTGGGTTGTTTGGCGCGGCCTTGACGGCGTACGCTCTGCGTTTTTCACGTTTCATCACGGACGTTCGTCCGATCATCCAAGACGTCCCATTCAGCGTGTACCTTTCTCGCACAACGATCTTCGTCGCCATCTGGATCCTCTTCTTCGCGCTCGCGGGACTCTACGCAACCTCACCACGCAAGGCATGGAATGAACTTGGTCGAATCATTCTCGCGTGCGGCGCAGGCACGATACTCGTCATCGCAACGGTGTTCTTTCGTCGTGAAATTCCGGCCTCGCGATTCATCGTCCTCGCAGTGTTCGGCTTTTCGATTCTCTTCGTCTGGTTCGGGCGTCTCGTCCTCCGCGTGATCCGCCATGCGCTGCTCGCCGCAGGAGTTGGACATCGATTGTGCGTCGTCATCGGTACGTCGCGCGCCGCGGACGACCTTGTACGCACGTACAAAACACATCCGATACTCGGCGTAACGGTCGTCAAACACTTCGAGACATGGGACGACGCAACGCGGCGCACGATCAAAAAATGGCAAGAAAAAGACCGGCTCGACAGCATCCTCCTTGCGGATCCGAACGTACCGAAAGATCGCGCGCTCGATCTCATTGCGTTTTCCGAAGAGGAACATCTCACGTTCATGTATCTCGCGGATCTGTTTGCCGCGACGTTCACGAATATCCGCGTCTCGACGGACACAGGCGTCCCCGTGATCGAGGTGAAGAGAACCCCCCTTGACGGATGGGGGCGCATCGCAAAACGCGCGTGTGACATACTGATCTCCGCACTTCTGCTTCTGCTCACAAGTCCGATCACGCTTCTCGCGCACTTCGCGCTCGCGCTCGAAGATGGCATCCCCGTCATCTTTCAGAACTTGCGTGTCGGTGAACGAGGAACGCTTTTCAAGACATACAAGCTCCGTACGATGTGGCGAAAATTTTCCATTGGCCCCCAATTCACTGGTCGTTCACAAACGAATCTCGAGTTGGAACAGCGCTTAATCAAAGAACGCGGGATTAAAAAAGGACCTGTCTACAAAATTGCGAATGATCCGCGCGTCACACCCGTTGGTCGCTTCTTGCGACGATGGTCGATTGATGAACTCCCCCAACTCTGGAACGTGCTCCGCGGCGACATTTCGCTCGTGGGTCCGCGTCCGCATCAACCGCGCGAAGTCGAAAAGTATGAACCGCGCCAACGCCGCGTGCTTGCGGTGCGCCCGGGTATCACGGGAATGGCGCAGATTTCCGGACGGAGCGATCTTGCATTCGAGGAGGAAGCGCGACTCGATATGTGGTACATCGAACACTGGTCCCTCACACTTGACCTCTACATTCTTCTCAAAACACCGTTTGTCGTACTGCAACGGACAGGGGTGTATTGATATGGACGGAACGCACGCGCAGCTTCTTCTTCCAACAGACCGACAAAAAGCGCGGCCTGCTCTTCAGGTCGCGCTTGTCCATGATTACCTTGTGCAAGACGGCGGGGCGGAACGCGTGCTCGCGGCGCTCCAAGAGATGTTTCCGGACGCGCCGACATATGTTCTTGTCCATGATCCGGAACGCGTGCATCCAAAATTCCGCGGACGCAACATTCGGACGTCATTCCTCCAACGTCTACCGCTCGCGCCGCGGCTTTATCAGTGGTACCTCCCGCTCATGCCGATTGCCATTGAATATCTCGATATCTCCGGATACGATCTCGTCATCTCCTCCTCGAGCTCGTTCGCAAAAGGCGTGATCCTTCCGCCCGAAACGATCCATATTTGCTACTGCCATACACCGACGCGATTCTTGTGGCAGGAACGCATCGGCTATTTGAATGATCTGCCGCAGCCGCGCATCATGCGGGCGATTCTTCCGCCCATGCTGCAAGGATTACGCACGTGGGATAGGCTCGCGTCCGAGCGGCCGGATATTCTCGTGACGAACAGCCGGATGAGCCAAACACGCATCAAACGCTACTATCATCGCGACGCCGAGATCATCCATCCGCCAGTCGACAGTGACGAGATCGTACCGCTCGACGCGGCTGGATCGTTTTGGCTCGCGGGTGGACGGCTCGTCGGATACAAACGATTCGATCTGATCGTACAAGCATTCGCGAAGCTCGACATGCCGCTAAAAATTTTTGGGATCGGGCCGGAAGAAAAAAAACTCCGTGTGATGGCGGGGCAACACACGGAGTTTCTCGGACATGTGAGCGATGACGAGAAGAAAGCGCTCTATCAACACTGCATTGGGTTCATCCATCCTCAAGTGGAGGATTTCGGCATTGCCGCCGTCGAAGCGATGGCAGCCGGAAAACCCGTCATCGCCTACGGACGCGGCGGGGGCGCGGAAACCGTCATCGACGGGGTCACGGGGTCATTCATCGAAGCGCAAACATGGGTGGACATCGGCGACGCCGTCATTCGTTTTGACGCACGTCGTTTTGACCCGATCGCAATCCGCGCGCATGCGATGATGTTTTCGAAATGCCGTTTCGAAGAAAGTATGCGCGCATGCATCGAACGGGCAATGCACAGCGCATGAGGATGCTCGTGGATGCGCGACCCATCGTCGATTCGCGCGCGGGAGGAGTGGTGCGCGTTGCGCGCGAAGTTGTGACAGCCGCGGCGAAAGAATTCCCACATGACTCTTTTGTGTGTGTAACGACAGGATGGAAAAAACCGGAACTGCCGAAAGGGCTTCGCGATCTCCCAAACGTGACGCATGCCCATCTCCAAATCCCAAACAAACTCTGGAGCATCCTTGCGGCGTTCTCGCGTGTCTCGCTTTGCTCTGTGACCATGCGGCGAACGGGACGGATCGATGCGGTCTTTCTTCCCAACCTCGGATTTTTCGGCGATCTTCCGACCGACATCCCGACAGTTCTTCTCCTCCACGACCTTTCATTTTTGATCGAACCGCGCTGGTTTTCATGGAAACAGCGGCTGTGGCATTTCGCCATAGGCGCGCGACATCTCATCCGTTCTGCTGCACGACTCCTTGCGGTGTCAGAGACGACGATGCGCGACGCGACGCGCCTGCTCGGAATTCCCGCGGAACGGATCCGTGTGATTCCGATCGGATCAACGCTGTCCGCGCCTACATGCAGCGAGAACGGGCGTGGCACCTCTGCGCGCTCTCTTCTCGCGTTTGGCGCAAACGATCCACGTAAAAACATCGCGACCGCGATCGAGAGCGTGCGCCGGCTACGGATGCATAATGAATTTCGAGATGTGACGTTGACGATTGTAGGAGCAGTTCATGAATTGTCCCTGCCAGAATGGATCCGAATCGTGGCCCGTCCGTCCGATCGTGAACTCGTGGAGATCTACGCAAACGCATCCGTTCTCCTCTATCCATCTTGGTATGAGGGCTACGGTCTTCCGCTCCATGAAGCCGCGTCGTTCGGAATTCCCTGTATCGCTTCGACTGCCGGCGCGCTACCGGAGACAGCGCCCATCGGAACGATCTTCGCACACCCCGCAAAACCGCACGAATGGGTAGAAGCGCTCCGAATCGTTCTCATGCAACCTCCACACACTCCCGTGCCACCATCTGACTCGGCATGGACAGAAGCGGCAAGGATTTTACGAGAGCAGTGTAGGGAATAGGCGGGAAAAAGCCGACGAGCTTGACAAAAAGATCGTTTTGGTATAAAGATTCGAAATGATGTTTACCTCCCTCCACGCTATTCTCCGGACTTCTGCCGCCATCGCGGTTGTATGTATTGCAACGGCATCAGCAGACATTGCCTCTGCGGCAACGGGTCCATGGATCTGGAAAGATGTGTCAAAACAGATACCTGTCCGTGCGGACCGCCCAGTATGGGCACTGGCGTATCTGAAACCATATTGGTATTTCACGGATGGCCAAGTTCTCGCAAAAACGGGCCATGTGTGGCGCACGGATGGAACGAACACCGTCGACATCACGTCCGACGTGCAACGCGTCGGTCTTTCTCGCGTGGACAAAATCGTGAGCGATGACACGGCCGTTTTTTTCATCGGTCCGAACGGAACCCGCGCATTCGATGGCACGACGTTTTCGGTTGGCGTGACTCGTGTCCATCCTCACGATTCTGATGGTTCGAATATCTTCCTCACAGAAGGCGCTCGCGTGCGCACAATCGCCGTACCCGCCGAGCTCGCGTCGCTTGACTGGAAAAACGCGAAAATCGCGTGGACGGGCGCGTCATGGATGATCCTCGTTGGCAAAACGCTTGTGCGTTACGACGGAGTGAATTTTCAGAATTTCGGACACACGCGCGACTATTTCGTGACGCTCGCGAGCGATGGACGCGGCACGCTTCTTTTGGGCGGCGCGATGTCGAACGACACACTTGGGGACAATCCGGCAACACCTCTGCTCGCAAAACTCGTACACGTCACGGAAACGGTTGCGCAGATGCCCGCCGTCACGACACAGACGACAAACCTGAACAACACGTCTACCGCCGAACAGGTGACAACGACGGACACGATCACACAAGGCAACTCAAACGGCATCGCGTTCTGGACGTGGTTCACGCCAAATCAGAACGCGCTTCGCCGCGATCAGATGACGACCTATACCGTCGGCGCATGGTCCGCGTATGGCGTTGCGCAGCTGGAGATCCATGTGAACGGCGCGCTTCGCAAACGATGCGATATCGGTACGATAACGAACGGAAACCAATCCTGCGCATACACGCTCGTGGGCAGTGAATTCGCGTCCGGCGCGCGCGCGACGGTCGCGGCGAAAGTGACATCCGTAAACGGTGCAATCGGCTGGACGAGATCTCAAGAACTCGCGGTGACCGACCCGGTCGTGACGATCGCAACGGAAAAAATACCCGCAGCGGTCGCGAGCGTTTCGACGTGGACATGGATCGAACCGAACCTCTCCGGCATGGATTATCGCGGTTCGATCAGATTCAAAGCGCAAGCGAATACAACAGAAGGGATCAATCGCATCGACCTGTATGTAAACGGCGTCGAACGCCGCATGTGCGACTTTGCGCGTGCATACGGCATCCAAAGCTGCGATCTCACGCTATCCGGTCTCGACTATCCGGTCGGAACGAACGTCATCCTCTCGGCTGAGGCGCGCGCCGCATCTGGCGATGCCGTGCGAAGCTCATCCCGCGCGATCGCAATCCGCGACAATCTCAAAGACGCGGGAAGAACGCCCTCGACGATCACGACGTGGATGTCGCCCGTGACAGACAATGTGAAATCCGGCGACACCGTCATGTACTTCTCGAACGCGCAAGACACAGACGGCGTTGCGACCATTGAACTCCTCGCGGACGAAAAAACTGCCGCGGCATGCAACTTCACGAACGCCTATGCGACCGTCGAGTGCAGCGCGCCGATATCAACTGCGCGATATCCTGACGTGAGCGTCGTGAACATGACCACGCGCGTAACGGACGCAAAAGGGAATGTCACGCTTTCGGAGTCGAGATATTTTACCCTCTGGCGGTAACCACCCCCTGTGTCCCCCTCCTTTTCAGCAGAAGGAGGGGGAATATCAAAACCCCCTCCTGCGATTGAACAGGGGGGCAGGGGTGGTTGATCAATCAATCGGGCTGATTTCTTTTTGATCCGTATAATACGCGATCTCTTCGTCGAGAATTTCAAGCGGCACAACCTCTCCCTCAAAAAGAATGCGATCTTCGTATCGCGCAATTTTCGAGAAAATTTCGTCCTGAAATCCTCGAGAACTGGAAGATGCGATCTCGCGGAGATCTGCGAAGCGCTTCTGATATTCTGCCGCCCTCCGTTCGCCGTCTGCGACGAGCGCGGCGCGCGTTTTTTTTCCAAGGGAACGGGACGCATCGCGCCAGAAATCCTGGCGAAGATGCGCTCGCACTTCTGCGATCTCCAGACGGTCTCCTTCACGGAGCGCCACGTCCGCCTCCGCGTGCCGCAGCGTCAGATCGAGCGATGCGGCGTTCGTTCCGACACGAAAGCGCTTCAAGAGATGCGCCGTCGAGGGGCGGACCGACGAGAGGATCCGTTGCCATTCTTCCTCGCGCCCGTCTGTGTCAAAATATACCTTCAGCGCAATTCGCGCCGGAAAAATCGCCCATCCGAATTTCTTCGCGAC
>CAYHYU010000044.1:0-7215 GCA_964360885.1 uncultured Gammaproteobacteria bacterium
GAGATCACCACCATCTCATTTCTCTGTCTCAAACATCGCGGCAGATGCGAGAAGAAGCGGAGACGGAATCTCCGGACGTATGGCTCGAAATTCCGCTAAAGAAAGGCGTGGATGAGAACCGAAAATCGCAAAATGGCGCATACCGCTATCCTACAGGGGTTGACAGCGCTCGTCACTTGACACCTGCGGCATTGTATGATGAGGTGGCGTATTCCCCCTGAATAAGGGAGGATGCACATTTCGACCTTTTGACAATTCGAAGAATGCGAAGGAGGAGATCATGATCATGAGCCGTTTGTTCCGTTACGTCGTGGCGATGATCGTAGGGCTGTGTACCATCTTCTTTGTGATGCAGGTGAAAGCCGAAGCTCCTGACCGCGGGTATCGCGTCGTCAAGACCGATGACAAGGACGCTGTGGTGATCGAGATCGGCAAGGACACGTCGCTCACAAACATCGCCGCCAATTTTGGCGCCCAATTCAAGAAGAGCACCGGATACAATCTCGCTTCGCTCGAAGGGCTGGAAGCTCTTCAGGAGTTGAATCCGGAGACGACGATCCCTGTGTGCTGGCCATCTGGCAACGGCGCCATCTTCAAGGGCGCGAAGCACACCGAAGTGTGGGCATCATGTCCGAAGCTGGACAAGACGCTTTGGCTCATCGCCGGGCGCACAATCCGCATTCCGCTCGTCAAGGTGACGGTGGAAACGTTCTCGCAGAAGTGGGAGCGCCTTACGAAGCTCGACGAGTGTTCTGATCTCGGATGCATCATGGCGCATCTGAAAGACGGGAAGGCACTCGTAGAGCCGAAGACGGAAATCCACGTCGCAGCACAGAGGCCATCCTCTGCGTCGGGCGCTGCTCCGACGCCCATTGCTTCCGTTTCGTCAGATGCGGCAGCTCTTGCGAAGATGAATGCCGAGATCACCCGCCTCACGAGTGAGCTAACGAGTGTGCGAGCCGAGTCCGACGCTGCGCAGAAGAATCCTCACAGCGGGTATTTCCACTGGGGTTGGTTCGCGGCTGCGATTGCATCGTTCGTCGTGCTCTTCGTCTTCACCGCGAAAGCGGGAGACGACCCGTATCTTATGAGGGAACACGTGAGAAAGACAGGGGAACTCGCCGAAGCGAAACAGGAACTCGTCACCGCGAAAGCGGATCACGCAGCTGCCGCCAAACAAGCGCAGCAATTTCAAGACACGGTGCTCGTGGAATTCGTCAGTATCGCCTCCAAGGTTGATGCGCGGCTTGCGTCTGCGATGAATCACACGGCGATGTACGAAGCCATCGTTGCGGCGCAGGAAGCGCTGAAAGACCTTCTAGGTGCGGCACGACTCGAATGCACAAATCTCCGTGAAGAGATAAAGGCAAAGGATGCCGATTTCAAGGGCGTAGGTGATCGTTTCGACGCAAGGAAGAGCGAGAATGAAACACTCGCGTCGAAAAACGCGGAACTGTTCGTGCGTTTGCAGGAAGCGGATGCGCGAGCGAAAGCTCACACAAGCGACGCTGACGCGCCGGAAGCGCAAGGCAGAGAACGCGAAGAAGCGCTTCAGCAGATTCTCCAAGCCCTTGGACTCGATGCCAACGCATCTCCAGAGAGCATCGTGGCACTTGGAGCATCTGGGATCCTACATGATGCGACGCAACGCGCGCAGGCCGCGGAAGCACGAGTCAAGGAACTCGAAGCCGATAATGACACGATCGTTTGCACCTCTGGCATCTTCGGTGAGCTGGAGCAACGCGCGCAGACCGCGGAAGCACGAGTTAAAGCACTCGAAGCACAAGTGATTCAGATCGAGCGGGTGAATAACTTCCTCGGAAAAGATCTCAGTAGTGCCAGAGAAGAGCTCGATAGCGCTCCCAAGATCGCGTCGTCATCACCCGACGTGTCACAGATACGCTCTCTCGCCACGATGGGCGACGAGAGACAGCCAATGGATATATGGCAAGTCGGGTTTCTTGAGAGTCAAGCCCGTGCTCTTGCCGCGGCAATCGGAAATCGGTACGTGCCGATTCGCATATCGCTCATTGCAGCGCTGGGGGAGTTGTTCGGGAAAACCTACATGGTTCCCGAAGCAATGGATCACGGAGGATCCATTGTTCTGCGAGACCTCCCCGCCGTAGGTCCGCTGTGGGCCATTGGACGGGTAGCGCATCTTATGGCAGAGGAGCGTCAGCTCCTCGCATCCCAGCCGATGGCAGCGAACGCCATCTAGCTGATCTTCACTCCTCACTACGCCCCGCTTGTTATTCATTGACAGCGGGGCGCTTTTGTTTTAAGGTGTGCGTGTCAATTCAATTCACTCTTTTACTCATGGGCGGCCTTTGCCCCCGTCGCGGGGGACGTCCGATGACTCTATGACTACGCAGTACGAACTGCTCTATATTATCCCTGCGACGTTTACCGACGAAGATGTTGGAAAAGTCGAGGGAAACGTCAAAGCCCTGCTTGAAAAGCACGGCGCGATGATCGATTCCACGGCGCGACTCGGCAAATTCCGGCTCGCGTATCCCATCAAGCACGTCCGCCATGGGCATTATGTGCGTGTCCGCGTGACGGCGGACACATCAACCGTTTCCGCGATCGATGCGTCGCTCCGCATTTCGAACGAGGTGCTTCGGCATCTCATTCTTCGCGCCGACGAGGCGGGCGGGGAGAAATTCGATTTCGTTCAGTTCACGGAAGTGTCGCTCGACACCCGTTCCGAAACACACCGGAGCGACGATCGTGCGCGCCGCCGTGCTCCGGAACCCGCGCATGTACCCGCCGCGGAGATCACGCCTGGCGTCATCATGCCGAAAGCCGTGCAAGAACCGATCGCGCCGGTCCCTCTTCTTGAACTTTCCGCCGAAGATCTCGAGAAGAAAATCAACGCCGCGCTTGAAGAAAAAACATAACCCACGCGTATGAACTTGAATCGCGCCATGATCATTGGGAACCTCACGCGGGATCCAGAAACGCGTACGACAACGACCGGCCAATCGGTGTGTAATTTTTCACTCGCAACCTCGTCACAATGGAAAGATGCGCAAGGCGTCAAACAGGAACGCACGGAATATCATCCAATTGTCGCATGGGGGAAGCTCGCGGACATCTGCCAGCAGTACCTCGCGAAGGGCCGCAAGGTGTACGTTGAAGGTCGTTTGCAAACGAGAGAGTGGGATGCGCAGGACGGTTCAAAAAAACAACGCACCGAGATCGTTGCGGAGAATATGATTATGCTCGACCGCGCTCCGGCCGCATCGGGCGTTGTGAGTCGCGAATTGGACGTCGCTTCTGTCGTCTCTGACACATCTGCGAGTAGCCGAACGACATCATCTCAGGTTTTGGATAAAGGCATCGGTGATCAAGAAATTCGTCTCGAGGATATTCCATTTTAATGCTATGCCATCACAGAAACCAACGAATCGTTTGTGTTCATTTTGCCGAATCAACGTAGACGAGGTCAACTATAAGGATACGAAGACGCTCCAGCGTTATCTTTCCTCTTTCGGAAAGATCGTGCCGCGCAAGCGTTCTGGTGTGTGTTCTTGGCATCAGAGGAAGCTCGCGAACGCCATCAAGCGCGCGCGGCTCATGGCGATGTTGCCGTTTGTGGTGCAGTAGTAACACCACCCCCTCTCCCCCTCCTCTTACATGAAGAGGAGTGGGTTGGGGGAGGAGTTACATTCGTAGACCAGTATGAACCTCCAAAATCTTCGTGCTCGATCAGAGATCATCAAACTCATTCGTCGCTTTTTTGATGAACGTGGCTATTGTGAAATGCACACGCCGCGGCTTGTTGGGTTGCCCGGGCAGGAACCGCATCTCGAACCGTTTTGGACGTCGGTAGAGGCACGACAGCAACTGGCATCTGGCAGCTGGCAGCTAGGGGTGGAAAAAGTAAATGCACATCTGCCAGCTGCTTTGATCACAAGCCCTGAATATATGATGAAGCGGCTACTCGCCGCAGGGTTCGACAAAATCTACGACCTTGGACCGTGCTTCCGCGATAACGAACCGTGGGATGGCACGCATGATCCGGAGTTTCTCTTGCTCGAATGGTATCGCAAGAACGCGGATCTCTCATCGCTCATGGATGAGACGGAGAAGATGGTGAGGTGGGTGTTGGACGAAAGTCAAAAGTCAAAAACCAAACGTGACAAGTCGAGTGAAGAACTGTCGACTGTCGACTTTCGACTTTCGACTCCTTTCCGCCGTCTCACCGTCGAAGACGCTTGGCGCGACTATGCGGGCATCGAACTTGTGCCGCTACTCGATGACCGTGAGGCAATGGTGCGCGTGTGTCGCGAACACAATCAGACCGCCGCAGCAACCGATACATGGGACGATCTCTATTTCAAGATTTTTTTAAGCGAGATCGAACCAAAGGTATGCCAGCTGCCAGCTACGTTCCTCCATCGCTATCCGACATCGCAGGCGTCGCTCGCGCGTCGTTGCGCGGATGATCCCAGATGGGCCGATCGTGTCGAGCTTTACATCGGCGGTCTCGAACTCGCGAATGGATTTGTCGAACTCGCAGATCCTGTTGAGCAGAGGAAACGGTTCGAGGAAGATCGCAACCTCCGCCGCATGATGGGAAAAAAGATTTGGAATCTCGACGAAAAATTTCTCGCAGATCTCCCGCAGATGGGAAACGCCGTTGGCATCGCGTTTGGCGTGGATCGCTTCGTCATGCTCCTCACGGGCGCGACGTCAATCAACGACGTGATTCCAAGATCGGCGAGAGAGAGATTTTTCGCTTGACGCACATTCGTTATTCACGCAAACTGCGCGGCATGTCTTCTCCCTCGGAAATCAAAAAGGGCTCTGTCATTCTCCAAAACGGCGATCCGTGGGTCGTGATTGAATTTCAGCACATCAACCCAGGCAAAGGGGCGGCGTTCGTGCGCACGCGCATCAAGAACGCACAGACAGGAAAAACGCTCGAGATGACGTACAAGGTTTCTGAAACGATCACGCTCGTCGAAATGGAATACCGTAACATGCAATATCTCTATCACGATGCGACGGGTTTCACGTTTATGGATTCCCAAACGTACGAACAATTCACGATGTCGGATGCGTACGTTGGCGATGCTGGAAAATATCTCACAGAAGGGTTGGAGGTAACGCTTTCGATGTATGAAGGTCAGCCCATCGCGCTCCAGCTTCCGCGCAAGATGACATTAAAGATCGTCGAGACGATGCCTGCCGTGAAAGGAGACACAACAAGCGGGAACGTTCAAAAAGACGCGAAGGTGGATGCGGGATTCACGATTCGCGTGCCAATTTTCATCACCGAAGGCGAAGACGTTATTGTGAACACAGATACGGGGGAGTACGTGGAGCGGGCATAAGACACCCCATTCTTGATACAAGAGGGGGGTGCGGGAAATTATTCCGGCATGACGGTGATCGAATTTGATGCTTCTTGTTTTCCTCCTACCATCGTAAACGCTGTGACGGAACCGGGTTTATTCACTTGAAGCGTGATGCTGCATGGGCCGTCACAGAGCGCATACGGTTGGTCATCCGGGCGTGTGCCGTTTACGATGAATGTGCTCCCGATCATTTCGCCATAGGGCGGCGTCAGGTCGATCGTCACGATGTTTTTTGACGCGGATGTTGCTCGGAGAAATGGTTTTGGCGTCTCTCCGCCCGCGGCGACTACGCGCATGACAGGCGAGACAATGCTGTTTCCATCCGTCATGATTTGCGAGAAGATGTCTGTCGTTCGATAGAAGACAGTCGAACCTGCACACGAGCTTACGCCACCGCACTCTTTCCAGAGCACTGGCCTCGATATCCCGGGAAAGAGCGCGAAAATTTTGTGGCTTCGCACAACGAACCCACGCGTCGTATATTCTGACGTGAAGCTTGCGCGGCTTCCCTGTGCAATCGTTTGGGGCGTGACAGACATCTGCAGGTCGTTGGAGACCGAGCTGACGACGAGCGTTGCTCGATCGGCATTGGTGATCGCGATCGGGCCGCTCTCGTCTGTTGCGATCGCGTAAAACGTCTCGATCTGCGGCGCGGTTGTGACGACATATGTCACAGAGCAGGTCGTTGAATTCAGGCAGGTCGCGAGGGATGCGCCTCCATTTTCCGTTTTGATTTCCAGTTTTTTGATCGGCTTTGCATATCCTGCGATTTCCGTAAAAACCTGTATCTGTTGATTGAGCACGGCTTGGGATGCTGTCAGCGTCACGCGGAGCGTTGGCGCGTCTCGTGTCGGTGTGGGAACCGAGGGAGCTGAGGATGCCGGAACCGGAGCGGAAGGAGGCGTTACGGAGATGGATCCAGATCCGAAGAGTTCCAGATCCGTTAATGTCAGATTTTCGAACGTCGCAATCGAGATATCTGTTGCGTGTTCGATCGGCGCGCCGATGAGATAGTTTCTGAATAACGCATCAGGAATGTCGATGACGCTTTTGTTCCAATTCGCGCCGTACAGCGACCCCGCAAGATTTTCCGTTGTGACCCAGCGAAGTACGCGGCCGCGATCAACCGCGTACACCCTCGGATCCGTCGTGATTTTTACGAGTGCGGACCCTGGTTTGATCGTCACATTTCCACCCAGAGGCATGAACGCGAGATGCGCATCCTCCATGGTGAGAACGCGTTGTGATATCGGATACCAGGATGCGAATGTTTTTTCATTCGGAAACACGTATCGCTTGCCGTCATTGCTATAAAAGTAGACCGTTGATGTTGATCCCTTGATAAGGGAATATGCGGGTTGGGCGAGAGCTGGGGCGGCATACGGCAGACCGTAGACGGCAGACAGCAGCACACTGATAAAAAAAATACGAAAGCGTTTCATGATGAAAGTAGCATAGCGTATCCATTGCGAAGAAGCGATGGACTTGAACGTATGAGTTTCTCCAAAAGAATTGTTGGTGCCGCGGGTGAGGGTCGAACTCACATGAGCTTTCGCCCGCCAGGTCCTAAGCCTGGTGCGTCTGCCAATTTCGCCACCGCGGCATGAAGCCGTGTGGATTGTACGATATATTTTGGCGGTTGTGTATAGCTTCACACGTATCCCCTCACGACATAAGAGGCGCTGATATATAGGACATCTGATGGATCGTATGTTCTCAAGGGATATGTGTATAGCTTGTTGATAGAAGAAACTCCTTACTATTTTCGAGCTAAAACTACACTAAAAATCATGGCTCCGCTCTAGCCCATAAGTAACGGTTACTGAATTCTCTCGGATGGTTCGGTTGT
>CAYHYU010000045.1:0-7206 GCA_964360885.1 uncultured Gammaproteobacteria bacterium
TCGCGCGGAGAGAGTTCTGATTTTTCTGTGCGTGGCCTTGAAAACATGCCCATATCCTATCTCTAAACGAAGAAAAATGCTAGTTTTTTTATTTCTTCTCACTTTTGAAAATCCTCTTCTTTTCATTTCGCCTGGCGCAAAATAGATCGAAAAGTGCCCCCACGTACCTCATGCCCATGGATTGGCACAATAACGGTAAGCGTCGGATCGCCATCCTTACGATATTTGGTATGAGACCCGGTTTGAGAAACAAAAAAGAAGCCCCTGCTGGCAAGGACTTTTATATTGTTGGAATTGGGACATCTTCAAAATACAACTCTAATGCGTCTTGGAGCATAGCGAGGGCTTCTTTTTTGGTTTTACCAAAACTGGAAATGTCAACATCCAAACATTGAGAAATGTAGTAATCGCCTTCTTTCCAAACCACCGATTGAAGATCAATTTTTCGCATATTTTTATTGTGTGCACACCAAGTATAACCGCCAAAAAAACAAAAAGTCAAATTTGGTTCCTCTCGACGTCCGTCCAACCTTGTCTATCCATCTGATCTCAAAACGCCTTCGAGACGCGCGACGCACGCATTCGGATCGTGATGTGAAAGAAGGCGGTGGGCGGTGGGCGGTGGGCGGTAGCTGGCATCCATCGTTTCTCGAATCACATGAACGAGCGCATCCACATCCCCAGGCGGAACGAGCGTTCCCGCGCCATCCAACGTCTCCGCGATGCCGCCGACGTCTGACGCGACGACGTTGCATCCGGCTGCAAGAGCTTCGAGGATGACCGTGGGCTGGTTCTCAAGAATACGTGACGGAACGATCACCACTGCGCTCTCCTCCATCGCGCGGCGCACGTCATCAGGAGATTGAACGCCGCGAAATTCAACGCCGGAGATATTTTGCGCGCGAAGGTGATCGAGCAGCATTCCGTCGCCGATCACAACGAGACGCGCATTCGGCATCGCAATCTTCTTCCACGCGACGAGAAGCACGAGAATGCCTTTCTCTTCATCTACGCGGCCGACATAGAGAACTGACTCCCCACGCTTATTCAGCCACCACCCCGCCTCCTTCGTCGGCTGCCCCTCCTGTTCAACCGCAGGAGGGGCAGAACTCCCTCCTTCCGCTGACAAGGAGGCTCCGGCCGTGAGCTCAGTCGAAACGGGGGCATGGGGAGGTGAAAAAATAGAAAGGGGGTTCGGAATGACTTCCGCGCGGATCGACCTAAACCACCCGTATTCTCGATGAAATTCGAGCAGCCATTTCGTCGGCGACACGACCGCATCCGGCTCCCCCATCGCCGCGTGACGAAACGCTGACCATGTGATTCGCCATGCGTTTTTTCGACTTTCGACGTTCGACGTTCGATTCCACCAAATTTGCCCCGACGGCTCGATGAGCTGCACGTCGTGAAGAAAATGAACCCACCGAATCCCATTTCGCTTGATTCGACGAGGCGTTCCGAATCCGCATCCCGTAAGGTTGTGGGTGAGCAAAACGTCTGGTTTCCATTCAAGAATCTCGCGCACCGTGATGCGTCGCGTTCCAAGATCGCAGAAATGAAACGCAAGCCGCAAGAGCGGATTCATTCTTCCAAGTCGTCCGAACGTCGCATTCGGTCCCCATACTCGAATCTCATGGCCGCGGACGCGCAGAAGCTCATGATAGAGATACGCGACTCTTCCCGCGCCGCCAATGACAGTCGGTGATGGGATGACGTTTGTCAGGACAGCGATGCGCATACTTTTTGATAGATTTCGATCAAACCATCGATGTGCTTCTCCCATGTAAACCGTTCGAAGACCCGCTCACGCGCGCGTTTCCCCATCGCGCGGCGCACGTCGGGATGATCGAGGAGATACGCAAGCCGCTCTGCCAGCGCATTGACATCGCTTGGCGGAACAAGAAATCCTGTCTCGCCGTGTGCGACGACCGTGCGCACGCCGGGCAGATCAGATGCGACGACCGGAACGCCGCTTGACTGTGCTTCGAGCGCGGCGAGACCGAACGCTTCCGCGTCGCTCGAAGACGGAAATGCGAAGACGTCCGCGCTGCGATAAACATCCGGGAGTTCCGCGTCGCTCACACGACCGAGAAATTTTACGCGAGATGAGATGCCGAGAGTCCGCGCAAACTTCTCGTAGCCATGACGCAGATCACCATCGCCGGCAAGCGTCAACGTGACATTCTGCGACATCTGCGTCATCGCGCGGAGTACAACCTCAACCCCCTTGAAGGCATGCGCTGTATCCATCCCGCCGACAAAAAGGACAGATCCCCCTCTCCTTATGAAGGAGAGGGGGCTGGGGGTGAGATATGGAGCAAACCGTTTCTCATCAACCCCAAAAGGTAGCTCGTAACAACGATCCGCAAGCGATGCGAAAGAGGAATGACGCGCGTAGTCAAGCGAAGAGACGAGAAGCGCATCAGCCATTTTTAAGATGCGCGACTGCGCCACGCGACGATGAAGATCAAAATAGAAACCCTTGAGACCTCTCGCGGTCGCATCCATATGTAACGTCACGACGAGGCGCGTGATCACGCCGCGCTTGCGAAGCTGCGCGACGATTCCGGCTGTGCCATAAAACGGGTAATGGAGATGAACGATATCCGCATTCCGCACATCCTCCATGATCGGACGAAGATCAAGCGCCGCTGCGTTCCCGAAATGCCAAAAGAAACGTTGCGTCGTCGGTGAAACAAGCGACGCATCAATGCCTCGCGCACGAAGTTGTGCAACTTCAAATGCCGCGACCTGGCCAATTCCTCCGATCTGCGGCGGCGCGACGCACGCGATGTGAATCACCCTCATATCACCACACGACCATCGCTTTGACCAATACAAACAACATCCGCCACACCGGATTGACCACTGTTTTGAGAAACGGATCTTCAAATTCCTGATACGCGATGATCGGCGTCATCGAATCAAAAATGATCCGATCCGGCATTTTTCGGATTCGCGCAATTTCGCGCCGTCCACGCAAAATAAATGACCATGCGCGCGGAGTGAAAAACCACAAGGATGCCTTGAGCTTTTCCCTCCAATACCCCCCCTTAAGCGCATACGCGAATAACGCAAGGTCGGCGATGAACAGCTGCGGCAGCAGAATCGCGATCGTGGGCAGCCGATAGTTCTTCAAAACGACGGCGATGCGATTCCGCTCCATCCAATACCACTTTGAGATTGAGCGCGAGAACTCATAGCGATGGCGCACAACGCTCTTCGGCGCAAGAACGTTGCGAAAGCCGGCAAGAAGGATGCGCCAGCCGAGATCAAGGTCTTCGTGATACATCCACAATGTTTCGTCGAACAATCCGACCTCTTTCAAGACGCGCGTCGGGTAAAGAACCGCGGCGCCAGAGGCATAGGCGATGGATTGTGGGATTGTGGCTTGTGACGTTCGACGTTCATGATACCCGAGGCAGTACCCCATTCCGAGATAGTGGATCGCATTGCCACGCGAGTTCACTTCATCAGGATTTTGCTGGAGAACCAAGAGCGATTGGACGGAACCGATGCATGGATCGGATTCGGCGACGAGCACGGCTTCTTGCAACGCATTCGGCTCAAAAGACGCGTCGTGATTCAACAGATACGCGTAGGGAATATTCTGCGCGATCGTCTTGCGAAGAACAAAATTGTTCCCCCCCGCGAACCCCGAATTCCATCCAGGATCATGGATCACAACCCGTGGAATGCGATCGCCGTACTCGTGCGCGAGACGCTCCACGGCGCTTCGGGATCCGTCGCCCGGATTGTTATCAACGAAATGCATCTCAAGAAGCTCGCGCGGATAGTCGAGATGCGCGAGACCTTCAAAGAGCGCGGGCAGAAACTCCGCACTCTTCCAGAGTACGGTCACGATGTGGATGCGAGGAAACATAGCCGCAAGGGTTCTGCGAAGATCTTCAATCCTCTGCAACGTGCTGCGTGCTGCGTGGCACTTCTTTCAACGCTTCCTTCCGCACGATATCCGTCAACGCGCGATTCAGCTTATCGATCGCGAGAAAAATCTTGAAGGCAAGAATGAAGAGAAGGATCACGGAGCCGTAGAGAACGAAATCCGATCCCCGACCGACGCCAAAAAAATTCGCGACGATGGTCGTGATGCTTGGATGCGCGATACCGATGCCCGCCGTGATCCATAGCAGGGACCATGCGAGCGCTTCGCGGAGCGAAATAACACGCTGCCGCGCGCGCTTCCACGTCATGCCGAATGCGGCGAGGAGAATAGCGATGAGGACAAATTGGATGAGCATAGGCGGAGAAGGCGCGCGAGCGAAGTGCCCGTTAGGATGCAAAAATTCCCATGAACAAATGCCATGCGATCGTCAAGGCATCGATATTTTTTTGACCTTTGGAGAGCGACTCGCTTGAATAGCGAACGCAGACGGGGACTTCGACCCAACGCAATCCGGATCTGGTCGCAAGTCGCAAAATCTCGGAACAGTGCGCCATGCGATCTTGCGTGAAACGGATCGCGATAGCCGCAGTGCGACTCATCGCACGCATCCCGCTTTGCGGATCCGTGATGGAACGCGGAATGCCCATGGCGATCGCGTTGAACGTTCGCGCCGCATGAAGAAGCGCGCGGCGGGACCAAGGGATGCCAATCGGCGTTTCCCCAAGAAACCGAGACCCGAACACGATGTCTGCTTCGTTCTGTAGAATGGGACGAATGAGCGCGTGAATGAACGAGGGGTCATGCTGGCCGTCCGCATCAACGTGAACGATCACGTCTGCTCCGAGCCGGATCGCGGCGTCGGTGCCTGTCCGAAGCGCAGCGCCTTGCCCGCGGTTCACGCGATGGCGAAGGACAACATCGCTCGCGAGCGATGTGGCGCGCGCTCTCTCGAATGTCTCGTCCGATGATCCATCGTCCACGACAACGATCCCGTCAACGCAGAAGCGAACGTCCTCGATGGTCTTCCTAATACGCGCAGCTTCATTATACGCAGGAATAACGGCAATGACCTTCATGAACGCTACCTTATCGTGTTTCACACAGATGTTCAAACTGCCCTTTGGGAACCTTTGATAATAGGACTCTTACAATTGGCTCAATGAAAGAAAAACTATCTCATCTGAAACCCTAAGAGCGATTTATGCGCGATCGTGTAGTCAATCGCACGTTTCAGACCCTCGTCAAGCTGGACGAGCGGCAACCAGCCAAGCTGTTCTCGAGCTTTTGTGATGTCCGGGAGGCCGAGAGGCGTCATAAAGAGAAGCGGCGGTTCGAAGGTGATGCGCGATGAAGATCCGGTCATCTCAATAATACGCTGCGCGATCTCGATGATCGGCATATCGAGGTCGCTCCCGAGGTTGACGGGCCCGATGTCCGCCGGCGCTTGCATGAGCTTGACGATTCCGTCGACAACATCGGAGACGTAGACGAGCGACGTGTGAAACGTCTCATCGCCGTAGATCACCAGCGCCTTCCCATCAAGCGCGTTCGTGATAAAGTCCGGGATCATCTGTCCGTCGAAGAGCGGCATCCGCGGCCCATACGTGCGAAAGATGCGCGCGATTTTCGTTTCAATCGCATGGACGTGCCGGTACGTCTCAAACATCGTTTCCGCATACCGCTTCCCTTCGTCGTAGCACGCGCGTGGAGAAAGAAGATTCACGGCGCCGACATTGTCTTCCCGATACGCAGAGCCATCCGCCGGACGAGGTCCGTAGATGACGGAAGCGGAGGCGAAAAGAATTTTCGCGCGGTACCGAACCGCAAGGTCGAGCGCATTCTTTGTTGCGTACGCGTTCGTGAGGAGCGTCTGCATTTTGTATTGCTCGAATTTCTTGGGACTCGTCGGGCAGGCGAGGTGGTAGATGTCCTGGACGCCTTGAAATTTGATCTTGAATTTTGCGAGTTCCGGAAACGCTTCCGGATCAAACGGCGCATTGAAATCATGACGGATGAATTCGAAATCCGCATTGCGCAAGAGATGATCGATATTCGATTCCTGCGAGGTCACAAGATTGTCGACGCAGATGACCCGTGCATCGCGGAGGAGATTCTCGCACAGATGGGAACCGATGAATCCGGCGCCGCCGGTGACGAGGATATTTTTCTTATCAAACACGGGTGCGGTGGACATACATTAAAATTCAATGAGTTGCCGATGCGATCGCGCATACGCGATCATTTTCTCAAGACCTTCTTCAAGCCGCACGAGCGGAAGCCATTCGAGAATCTCGCGCGCGCGGGTTGTATCAGGAAGCCCGACGTCGATCAAGTGCGCAAATGGAGCTTCAAAACGCACACGCGAGGACGAGCTCATGAGTTCGAGAATTTTTTGGGCGATTGCCACGAGGCGAATATCTTCATCTGACCCAAGGTTAATCAGTGTGACGTCGATCGGCGTCGATAAAATTCGAATCAGCCCGTCGACGATATCCGTGACATAGGTCATGGACGTGCGCGACTCTTCGTTCCCCGCGATCACGATATCCTTCCCGTCCAATGCGGACAAGACCATGTCCGGAATAAGATTCCCGTCAAAAATCTTCATGCGCGGTCCGTAGGTGCGGAAGATCCGCGCGATTTTTACGTCCAACGCATACACGTCTGCGTACGTTTGAAGAATCGCTTCGGAAAATCGCTTGCCCTCGTCATACGCGCCGCGCGAGGTCAGATGATCGATGTGGCATTCGTCTGTCTCTCTGTAGACGTTCTTGCCCGGTTGCCTTGGGCCGTAGAGCACGCTCGAAGAGGCATACACGACTTTCGATGCGTAGCGCACGGCAAGATCAACAACGTTTTTCATGCCCACGGAATTCGTCAAAACCGTGGCGATTTTAAAATCGTCGAAATGTCGTTTTGAGATCGGGCATGCAAGATGATAGATTTCCTGAATTCCCTGAAATCGGACTTTGAAATGCTCCAATTCAGCAAGTGAATCGAGCTCCAGCGGCTGGATAATATCGTGATTCACAAATACGAAATTCGGATGCTGGAGAAGATGCTCAATGTTCGACACGGAACTCGTGATAAAATTGTCAACGCAAATGACATGCGCTTCTTTCACGAGACGATCACAAAGATGCGATCCGATAAACCCAGCTCCGCCGGTGACGATAACGTTCTTGCGTTCGAACATTGGCTTGTCGACCATGGCAAAAGTATACACCTAACGAACAAACGTTGCGATGTGCTCCTCTTGCTTATGGAACCTCTGAAAAACGCGGCTCGACTGTCTTCGACGC
>CAYHYU010000046.1:0-7073 GCA_964360885.1 uncultured Gammaproteobacteria bacterium
TGGGATATCCGAGGAGCAACATTTGCTTAATTATTGAAAAGTTAAGCAAATCGCACCAAGCTCTCAAATTTCGTCTTACGGCTTGGACCGGGCGCAGAAAGTGGCAAACTCTTATCACCGGCACAAAGTTCGCCCCAGGGGCAAACAAGTGGTGAATTCGGGTAACACAAAACCGCCTTTCGGGGCGGCTTCATTTCAAATCACTGCAATCGGTAATTTCGGATGTCTTTCTCTCGTGTGGGGTTCAAACTTCAACGGACCGATGATCATCTGGAACTTTAACCCTTCATTGGTGTATGTGGCTACAAGAACGCATGCGCGCGGCATACTACTCTGTGGATGTTGTACAGAAATCTGCGTGATGTGTCAACGACTGAACTTCCGTAGAATGGGTTCGAGATGTTCGTCATCGAACACGCGGATCCTCCGCGCCTCAAACCGCGATGACGACGTATGGATCGATCCGAGAAGCGTGGAAAACGCGATGCGATACCCAGCTTCTTGCACGAGCGTCTTCACGGCATCGTTGAAATTTCCATAGGGGTATGCGAACGCCGAGATCGGATGGCCGACGACCTCTTCGAGAGTTTTTTTTGATTCAAAAATTTCATCCCGTCGCATACGCGTCGACACGTCAGCTAATCCGACATGATGACGCGTATGCGCGGCAATCGTGGCGAACCCCGAGCGGTCGAGCGTCCCAATCATCTCTTTCGTCATATACAAGGGATTGGTGTCGTAGTCGCTGATGAGAAAAAATGTCGCCGTGAGTCCAAGCGTTTGCAGGACTGGAAACGCGGCATCATACTGGTCCCGATACCCGTCGTCAAACGTCAGGACCACAGGTCGCGCAGGAAGCGTACGTGTTCCAGCCACTGCGTCCGCAAGATCGTCCGGAGTGATCGTGTGATACCCAAAACGAACAAGCTCTTCCATCTGCGCGTGAAAATGTTCTGGAGAAACGCTGAGCCACCGACTGGACGTCGTCATTCCCGGCAGAATCGGACGAATATAATGATACATCAGAACCGGCACGATCACGGATCGCTCATCCGAAGCGATGACGGGGTTGCGCCAAACGCGGAGGCGTCCTGTGACGATTGCGCGCGTCGTCGTCGGCATCGACAGGCGGACGACTTGTTCTGGTTGGAGTTTGGCAACATCCATGCGCGCAGGAACAACGCGCCGCGGCGTCCGAAGAATGAACGCACGGACGGAAACGACCGCCGTGGCACACGCGATCAAAAGAAGAAAACGGACGACGACTTTTTCAGATATTCCTGTATTCATAGGCCTTCCATGCCCATTCTGCGAGCGCTTTCGCAGTGGCAAACAGATGCTCTTTATCCGGCGCGCCGAGAACAACGATGAGAAGCGGCGGCGCCGACAAATCTGGTGGTTTACGTTCGATCTGCACAACGAGATTATGTTGTGCTTCTTCAAGATAACCGGTTTTTCCTCCGTGAATCGTAAGCGTATCGTCCAGCGCAAGCAGGCGATTTGTCGTATGAATGACTTTATGCATTTTCGGACGCCGGAGCGTAAAGCGGTATGTTGCCGTTGTGGAGGGCTCGCGAATCATCGTCGTATTGAATGCCGCAGCCGCGAGTTTTCCGATGTCGCGCGCCGTGGAAATATTTTTTTCGCTGATCCCCGTTGGATCCACGAACGATGAGGATGCCATCTTCAATTGCTTTGCCATCCGATTCATTCGTGCGACGAATGTTTTCATCCCAACTCCGCTTCCGCGCACAAGCGCCATGGTCGCGTTATTTGCGCTTCCGACGATGCTTGAAAAGAGGAGATCGCGCATCGTCATCGTTGCACCGGGCCGCACGCGCAGACGTCCGCCGCCGACTTCGTCGCGCTTCCGCAGCGAAACGAACGCGCTCCATTTTGGTTTCTGCTGAACGATCACGAGTGCGGTGAGAAGTTTTGTGATGCTCGCAGCCGGCCATTTCTTGTCCGGCTGATAGACGTAGAGTTCTTTTCCGCTCCCTGCATCGATCACGATTGCCGATGAGAATTCCGAAGCATCGCGAGGATAGGAGTCCGCCATCGGATCGAGACGCGGATTCTGCTCTGCGACCGCCGCACTCGTCGAAACAAGCGCCAGTGGCATCATCAGAGCGAAGAGGAGAGAATAGTATGCCATTGTCACTTCACAATCACGACCTTCGTGCCAACCTCTACCCAGTCGTAGAGGCGTTCGGCCGGACCAACGCCGAGCCGCACGCATCCGTGCGACACAGGGCGGCCCAAATGATTCGCACCCTCCTTACGTCCGCCCGGCCACTCTGGAAGTTCATGAATGCCATTTCCAAGCGCCGTGAACTGCATCCACCACGGCATCCACAGCTTCGCTGATCGCGACCATTTGCGTTCCGTTTTTGAGAGGATGGAGAATGTACCCGTAGGCGTGCGCATTCCTTTCTTGCCTGTTGACACTTGATTGATTTCCACAGGACGGTCGCCAAGTCGAACTTCGAGTTCCTGCGTCGAGAGACGAATGCGAATGCTTTTTTCACGCGGATCTCGATCGATCGAAAGCGGGGAATACCCTGCCATCACTTCCGCACCGTCCAAAAATCCGTCGCCATCCGTATCGGGGTTTGTCGGATCCGTACCGAACAGGAGTTCCGACGCGTCTAAAAATCCGTCGCCATCGGTATCGTGATCGACGAGCTTTCCTGTTCCATTCGGATTGGTGCCGTGAGTGATTTCCATCCAGTCGTCAATGCCATCATTGTCCGTGTCTGCACGCGCGGGGTCGGTCTTGAAGACGTCACGCTCCCAGATGTCTGGAATTCCATCGCCGTCTGCGTCATCCAATCCAAAAAGCGCGCTCCGGAGTACCGTCGATGCGTTCGATACGAACGGTATGAACACAGCGCAGAGTACGAGAAAAAAAACGACCTTCATCCCTTAAAAACTTCCACAATCCAGTCCGCGGCTTTTTCCATCAGCTGCGGATTCGCGTTGAACATGTGTGTTCCATGGCCTGCATTCGTACATGGCACAAAAACTTTGCGATCCGTGGGTGACAGATCGTAGAGCTTTTTGCTCTCTACGAAGGATTGCGGATCGTTCTCTGATGCGGCGATGAACAACGCTTGTTCCGGATTGAGATTTTGCGCGTCATCCAGCGCGCGCACGCCATGATAATCTTCGCCGGGCGACAACGCGATGACTCCGGCCAAAAACGGATACTCCGCGAGAAGCTGAATGCCAAGATTTGCGCCGATCGACGCGCCAACGACGACGATTCGATTGAGTTCAATGCCTCTTTTTCTGATCCAGTTGAGCGCCGCGACAACATCGATGGCGGAGGATTGGTGGTCCGCATCCTCAAATTCTCGGTAGTCCACCGTGTCGCCATCTTCCATGTTCGTGCTTTCTCCATGTCCGCGAAGATCAATCGCAAGCGAACCGATGCTACGCGCCACAAGCGCTCGTTCAAATGCGCTCCAAGACCTGCGTGTCTCCGGCATCATGTGGAGAAGCAGCGCCACACCGATCATCGTCGGAGCCGGTGTCCAGTCGCCGACGATCAGCACGCCGTCGTCGGTCGTATAGGTGATTGTATCAGGCATACGGTGTGTGTTCATCAAGTGAAAAAGCATTCGATGGGGATTCTTCTGGTGTGGCAGAATGCACAGACGATCCCGCGGATCGAAACACGGTCGCGGTGTCGGAAGGATACCCGGGCGCCGATCCTTCTCGCTTCTCTCTGTGTCTGTTGCGTTTCTTTTTTCTCTCTCCGTGACTGTTGGAGATCTTTGATAACGTTCCTTGTGATTTCGCGAGTGCATCGAAAATGTTTTCCTCTTGCTCACCCGCTTCTCGTTTCACGATCTGAATCGTTCCTTTCGATGCGCCCGTTTTTCTGTTTCGTTCTTCACGAACGAGCGGGAGGCATTCGGCGCAATAAATCGGCCGAGCCGCATCGAGCTGAATTGGCATCTCCCACGTCTTGCTGCATCGCGTACAGATGTGCGAAAACATCGGTTTCTGCTTTTTTTGCGGCTGCTGCTTGACGATGGACGCGAGCCGTTCCGAAGAAATTTTGAGATATTCCTCGCCTTCCTCCGCAGCTCCTTCGAGGGTCTCGATCCCCGCTCGCGCGTATTCGGCCGTTCCCGGCATGTGCGATGCGGGGATTCCTCCAAGATCCTCCCGCGCACGATTCTCCTCTTCTGTCAAGATCTCGGGATACGAAACGCCCGGCGGCGGACTCGATTCCATTCCACTCCAACGGAGCACTTTTTCCTCGATCAGGGGTCGAGGCGATGCATAGCGTTCGCGTGAAACGGAGATGACTTTTTGCGCATTTCCCGTCCGTTGCGCGACAGGCGCGAGCGTATTTGCGGAAAACGGCGGCGTTGCCGCGCCGTCCACCATCAGCTTTAAATAAATCTGGTATTTGGAGAGGTTGACGAGATCTTCCGGAATATACGTCGGCATGAATTCATTTTCCATGAATGTCGCGTCATCCGATCCGACGCGGAACGCGATAATCGTTCCAACGTTTCCGAATACGGCCCATGCCACTTCTTCTTCGAGTTGCTTGATGTATTGGTGCGCGACGACGAGGTTAAGGCGATATTTTCGCGCTTCCGAAAGGATGTTCGCAAACGACTGGTTCGCGAAATTTTGGAATTCATCCACGAAGAGATAAAAGTCGCGACGATCGATTTCATTCGGAATGTCCACGCGCTCCATCGCAGCAAGCTGAATTTTTGTGACAATCATGCCGCCGAGAAGCCGCATGTTATCTTCGCCGATTTTTCCTTTTGAGAGATTGACGATGAGAATTTTTCCGTCGTCCATGACGCGACGCGGATCGATGGTGGATTTCACCTGCGCGACGATGTTCCGGATGATCGATGCGGAAAGGAATTGCCCAACCTTATTCTGCACCGGCGCGATCGCTTCCGTGGCGTATTTTTCCGACCACGAGGTGAACTCCGCCACCCAGAACGTTTTGACGATGGGATCGCGGATCTTTGAGATCACGCGTTTTCGATATTCCTTATCGACGAGCAACCGGTTAATGCCCAGGAGCGTCGCGCCCGGATAGTCAAGCAACGCGAGCACGCAGTTTTGGAGAATGTATTCCATGCGCGGACTCCACACGTCCGGCCAGATTTTCTTGAATACGCCCATGAGCCCTGACGCGACGAGGTGTTTTTTGTTGTCGTCCACGGTTTCAAGGATATTGAATCCGACGGGATATTCCATGTCCGCGGGGTTGAAATAGACGACGTCATTGACGCGATGCGACGGGATGAAATCGAGAATTTTTTCTGCCGTGTCGCCGTGCGGATCGATGTAACAGACGCCGTGACCCGCAAGAATATCCGAGAGAACCATATTTTCCAGAAGCGTCGTCTTGCCCATGCCCGTTTTTCCGACGATGTAGATATGACGTCGTCGGTCATCCGTTTTAATGCCGAATCTCCGACGCGCATTTCGAAAATTCGTCTCCGCGAACAGCGTGATCTCATTTTCATGTTCGTGCGTGTATTCGATGGGCATGGGAGGATCGTCGTACGTATTGAATGACGATTTTTATCCGAATGGGATATTCGCTGGCGGCTCTGATTTCTTCGAATCCGTCTTCTTCAGTTGAGGCGGTCTTGACTGGATGCTGATGGGAAAGTGCCAGAGCGTGGCGAGTTCTTCGGAGCTCATATGAAACATGGGAAGTCCGACCCAATGCGAACGGTTCCGATATGCGCGCACGAGGCGTGTTTTGCGCCCGTTATTTCGCCGCTCTTTAAACCACCAGAGCGCGGATGCGACTCCGACTTTCTTAAAATCTGGCTTCAACGTCTGCATGTTCGTCACGTTGAACTGACGAATCGACCCCATAAACCCCTGGACGACGTGCGAAAGCGACATCACCTGTTTCTGCGCGACGTAGATGAAACGCGGCTTGCAGAGAAACACGATTTTCGACGCTTTTTCCTCAATCGCCGATACGGTGTCTTTCTCCATCTGCGTCATGTGAAGCATCCGCGAGAGAAGCGGATTTTCTGGTTTTGAGGGTTTTGCGCCTTCAGTCGTTCCTGCAATTTCTTGCGCAATGGCGCTTATCGCCGTCAATGGAAATTCAACGACTTTCTCCATAACGCCTTTTTTGACGACGATTTTTTGACCTGTGAGCTTTTTTACAAGCGCTTCGGATCTTTTGTGAAATTCGCCCTGCGCAATCGGCATCATCACGATCTGAAACCATGCCTGTTCGCCTGGGCCGAGTCGTGACATCGCTTCCAGCAACGCCGCGAGCGGATCTTTGAATTCTCCCGATACTTTATCTTCAAAAAAAGGATACGTTCTGATCGGATAAAAATCCGGCCGAGCATTGACAAACTGCGTCCCCCACAAATTCCATGTCTCGTCCGGATAGAATTGTGGAACTTTCTGCGCGTAATCCTCGACCTCGACGATTTCAGAGTCGGGATACTGCGAGTAAATGCCCGCTTCAACAAGATGCCGCAATCCGGTCGTCGTGCGGACGAAGTACTGGACATGCCCGTCGATGGAGGTGATTTCAACGGTGACCGTGTCTTGCGTACGCCCGAGAAACCATTCTTCGACGAAGTTATTTGCGGAGTGAGCTCCGGCAAAATAGGCGAACATGTTTTCGACCGCGCGCGGCGTCTGTTCATGCAGACGCGGAACCTGAATCGCAAGAACGACCCATGTTTTTTTCGCATTAAACAGCGTTTGCCGCCAATTGCGCCAGAACATGGCAGACGCCCACACGACAAACGCGAGAAACAGCCACCAGCCGCCGTTCACGAAAAAAAACCACATCGCATGGAACGGATTGTTCCCGACGGTTTCGATGAATGACCAATCAAACGCAAAAAGTTGGTCCATTGAATGAAGGATAGCAGATTCTCGCGCATCGTGTCTCTTTTCACTGATTGAGCGATTTTTTTTTGGGTAGGCAAGGATTCGAACCTTGGAAGGCGTAAGCCAGCAGATTTACAGTCTGCCCCGTTTGACCGCTTCGGTACCTACCCATGGAGCCGACGACCGGGATTGAACCGGTGACCTCGTCC
>CAYHYU010000047.1:0-6880 GCA_964360885.1 uncultured Gammaproteobacteria bacterium
GGGCTGATGGATCTCACACGAAAACTGGTTGATCCGCCGCCGATGCCAAATCCGCCGCCGATGCCGCCACCTCCGGTGACGATTCCGCCACCGTCGCCTTGCGTCGCAGCGAGAAGACGATCAATAACAAACCGGGCAATGGCCCACGATGAAAGAACGATCGCAAGTCCGATGATCGCGTTCGTGATGATCTTTTTCGCTGTCGCAACCTTCTCCGCTTCTCCGCCTGACGTCATGTAAACGAACCCGCCGTACAGGATGAGAACGACGAGCACGATGCCGATGATCCCAAGCGCGACATTGATGATCTTCACCGCGAGGATGCGCGGATCCGTGCTCGAAAGTTTGACGGTTGTGCCGACCGCTTTCAGCCCCGAGTCAATTTGCGCATGAACAATGGGCGCGACGACGCCAAACGACGCGACGAAAAGCGTCGTTCCAAGCGCGAACGTCGTGATGAGGCGTCGGATCATGGGGTGAATGCGCATTCCGCCTTCTGCGGTTTGCCGTTGCAGCAATTTGGACCAGTCCCGACCGCGCATTTTCCGGCTGGATTGTAGCAATTCTGATACTGGTCCTGGATGCCGGAGGAAAGAGATGGGTTATAATAATTCAGCGTGGCAACGGACGAACCAGAAGGAAGGTACGGACGATGATCGATAAACAGCGTCGTCTTCGTGTCAAGAAATTTCAGCCGCGCGCTCCACCAAAACGTGTCCGGATCCTTTTCACCAGGGCCGCGCGCAGCGATTTGCGCGTTCTCCGTGTTCACGGTCGACCCTTGAAGGATGGTGTCAAAAACGGCCTGGACCGATTGATCAAGCGGGACATTCGAGCTCGTGCCAGGGCCTACGATTGGGATCGTGCTTTCGATCTGCGGAGGAGAAAGCTTCAGATCGTCCGTCGTGCCGAAGCTCCAGACAAAGGTATCCGTCGGCGGCCCTTCGGCGCCGCCCTTCTTGTTTCCATCGAGTGAATTTCCTGCAAGGTCCACAACGCCGTCGTAGCCGCTCGTTGTGAGCTGGGCCTGCGGCGTATTTTTCGGATCAAGCGGCGCGGCTTTTGCGGTCACGCGGATCGTTTTCTTTCCCGGAAGACAAAAAATATCGCGACCGCAGGAATTCGTGCCACACTTTACGTCTGGAAGGAATTCAACGGTCTGATATTGGTTCGATATGCGAAACTCACCTGGAACGACCGTCTTGCTTGTGCTGCTTTCCGCAACGACTTCGAGGTTCGGCGTGCGCCCCGTGACAGCAGTCGGATCTACGGCTTCGCTGAAAGTGATTTGGATGATCGCGTTCCGCGGATAGCTTCCGGGTTCAAGCGGCGTTGCCGAGATGACCGTCGGCGGAGTGAGATCGACCACGGTCGACACCTCAAACTGCCACGCGTACCCGCCG
The DNA here is from genome assembly GCA_964360885.1 of uncultured Gammaproteobacteria bacterium. Taxonomy (GTDB): domain Bacteria; phylum Patescibacteriota; class Patescibacteriia; order 2-12-FULL-60-25; family 2-12-FULL-60-25; genus CAITMG01. The sequence continues at coordinate 1,404 of CAYHYU010000047.1, forward strand.
GCGAATGAGCCGCTGAAGGCGGAAGAACCGTCTTTTTTTCGCACACCGCTCTTCTCGCCCTTCAAACTCACGGTGTATCCGACGTTTACCGTAGGGCTGCCGAGATACTCAACTGGTTTCACGATCACGGTTTTGAAATCCGACGTGATCCGGACACGCGCCTTATCGCTTGCGAGCGTTGCGCTTTCGCCTGTGCGAAAAATTTTCACCGCGTCGGAATTGAGTCCCGTCACGGTCGTGCTTGCTGCGTCGGTCCATCCCGCGATAAAAGATGACGGATCCATCGCTTCTTTGAACGTAATGACGATGGACGTATTCCGCGCCACATTCGTTGCGTTGCGAAATGGAACGTGCGATTCGATGAGGCCTCGTCCGAGAGATCCGGAGGATCCACGGAGTCCGCGAGCGCCAGGCGCAATGCCAACGCCCGTGATGCCCGTTCCGCCATCGCTCGTTGCACCTGAAAGCGCATTCAAGACGAACGTTGTGATAGCCCACGCGGACGCGATGATCACGAGTCCAATGACGGCCTGCTTCAGGATGTTTTTCGCTTTCTCCACGGTCTTCGGATCGCCTTGCGCGGTCATCCACAGAAAACCGGCGTAGAGGAGAAGGACAAGAAAAATGACGCCGAGGAATCCGAGAAAGATATTGATGATGCGGCCAATGCTCGTGATGAGATCCGCACTGGTTGCCACCCCAGCGGCTGCGGCAACGGCATTGACGTTTACGGCACTTCCTGCAACGCCTTGGGCGTGGACAGAACGAGCAGCAAGCAGTCCCGCCACCACAATAAAAAAACATTTGAAAGCGGGATCCAGCCAACGGCGGGACAAGCAGCAAGCAGCAAGGAAGAAACCGAAAAACCTTACGAGAGGTATTCCCCGCTTTTGCGCGCGTTCCAAAAGAGTTCGTGGAACCACGAAAGAAGTATAGCACGCGCCTGTGCCTCGCGGAACTTCTTCTTACGAGGAGCAGAACTCTGCTCCTCGTTTTTTATCCCAAAATTTTCTGCACGAGCGCTTTCACCGCGTTTCCATCCGCACGGCCCGCGACTTCTTTCATGACCGCGCCCATGACGCGCCCCATGTCTTTCTGCGCCGCGTTCTGCGCGGCAATGATTTTTCTCGCGATCATCTCGATCTCTTCTTCCGGCATCTGCGCAGGAAGATATTCTTTGAGGAGATCGATCTCCTTTTGCTGTTTCTCCGCGAGATCCGTTCGCCCGGCGGACGTAAAATCCGCAAGCGCTTCCGTGTATTGTTTCACCATCGTGCGGATGACCTGCTGCGCCTCATCGTCCGAAAGCGTATGACCGATCTCGATGAGTTTATTCTTCAACGCGGCTCGAACCATCCGAAGCGCGGAAAGCCGACCCTCGTCTTTGGACTTCATCGCAGAAATCGTGTCTGCTTCAATGCGCGCGATGAGCGTCATGAATTACCGGCGATAATGTTTTTTCTTCGGTTCTTCCGGGAGCTGCCCTGTCTTTGCAAGGTATTCGTATTCTATTCTCTTCTCTTCACGCCGCAGGGCACTGTCGCGACGCTTCGTGCGGCTCGGATCCTTCTTCAAAAATCGGATCTTTTTCGCTTGCAAAATGCGACCGCTCGCCTGCATGCGACGCTGAAAACGACGCAAAAGCGCGTCGAACGTTTCTCCTTTTTTCCGTTTCACTTCAAGCATGCGCGTTTATTCGAGATCATATGATTGGACGAATCGTATGGGAAACGATGAAATACGTCAAGAACCCTGTATCCCCAACTTCTTTTTTACTTCCTGCACGACCTTCCGCACATCCACAATTTCCTGCGTGCCGGCATCCATGTCGCGAATGATCGCCGTTCCATCGAGCACTTCCTTTTGTCCGATGATGATCGCACATTTTACCTTTTTCCGATTTGCGATCTCCATTTGGGCTTTAATCGCATGTTTACCGAACGCTTCGATTGCGTAGATGCCGTGCGCTCGCAATTCTTCAAAAATAGCGAGTGCTTTTTTCCGCCCTTGATCGCCGAGCTGCGCCACGAAGACATCCGCGACGTTTTGTGGGGATGCGAGCTTCATCTCTTTCAACAGATTGAAGACGCGATCAAGCCCCACGGCAAAACCCGCAGCCGGAGTGGGTCGGCCGCCGAGAAGCTCGCACAGTCCGTCGTACCTGCCTCCACCTCCGATACTGGACTGCGCAAGGTCTTGATCTGACGAGTTTGCGTAAAATTCGAATACGGTTTGCGTGTAATAATCAAGTCCACGTACGAGATACGGATTGAGCTGGTAAGGGATATCGAGCTCATCCAGATATTCCAGGACGCGCATGAAATGCCCTTTCGACGCTTCGTCGAGCCAATCCACGATTTGCGGCGCTTCGGTTTTCATCTCCTGAACCGCAGGATCTTTCGAATCAAGAATACGAAGCGGATTTTTGAGCAGTCGTTTTTTGTCATCTTCCGACAGTTTGTTCCGTTTCGTTCGAAAATACGAGACAAGCGCGTTCTTGTAGTTTGCGCGGCTCTCCGGCGTGCCGATCGAATTGACCTGTACGGTCGCTTCGATCCCGAGCTCCTTGAAAAACAAGTGCGCAAGAAGGATGAGCTGGGCGTCGATGACCGCGCCGTCATCGCCGAGGACCTCACAACCGAACTGTTGGAACTGGCGATAGCGTCCATGTTGAGGTCTGTCGTGGCGAAACATGGGGCCGAGGTACCAGAGCTTGACCGGCTGCGGCAAATTGAACATTCCGTGATGGATAAAAGCGCGGACGATCGCCGCGGTACACTCGGGGCGAAGAGAGACATGCTCGCCACCTACGGTGTCGAAGCTGAAGAGCTCCTTTTCAATGAGGTCCGTTTGTTTTCCAACTCCACGGACGAAAAGCGCTGTTTCTTCGACCATCGGCGTGTCGATCCGTTCGAATCCGTACGCCTCCGCGAGCGAACGCGAAACGGCACGCATACGATTCCACAACGGCTGATCTTCCGGAAGAATATCTCTCATGCCGCGAACGAGTCCGATCGCTGGCAGTGCCTTCTTGACCGGTTCCGCAGGAGCCGGTACGGGTTTTTTGGTGAGTGTCATCATCATATTTGATAGCTCGGTTTCTCGAATGCCTTCCAACGGTCCAGCGGCCACCCGCGCAGCCACACGCGGCCAACGACGAGATTCCGCGTCACCGGTCCAAAATAACGTGAATCCAAACTCGCGCTACGGTTATCGCCGAGCACAAAAAATTCTTCGCCCTTTAATGTCACGGTGCGCGTCGTCGCCGTGAATTCCTGATCGAGATATCCCGTTTCGTCCAACAAAAAACCGTTCGGATGCGCATCATTGAAAATCTTCACGTGCCCGCCTGCGATCTCGATCGTCTCACCCGGCAATCCGATCAGTCGCTTGATAAAATACTGCGTGCGATCGTTCGGATAGCGGAGCACGACAATATCGCCGCGCGCCGGCGTGCGAAAGCGATAGGAAAGCTCGTCGATGATCAGATACTCATGATCGAAAAAATTCGGTTCCATCGACGCGCCCTTCACGTAAAACGGCTGAATGAGAAAATATCGAACAGGAATGATGATCGCGAGCGAGATCGCAAGCACCTGGATTAACTCGAAAAGAAAACCAAGCGCCGCCTGCTTCGGCGATTTTTCGAGCGCGCGCCGCGTGCGAGTGAATGGAAAAGGCATGTATGAAGAAGTATAGAGGAATGTGAACGAACTGTCGAGAGTGGGAGAATCGACTATTTTTCCACGATGGATCTCATCGCTCTCATGACAGTCCGACGAAACAACGCGCGTTCGATTCGCGTCGCGGACATGACGGTCATTCCCGCAACAACGGCTTCTGTCGAACCAAGAAGCGCGAGGATCCATCCGTTTGAGACAAGCGACGTATACTGCGAAAAGATGATCGCGGCAAAAATCGGCGATGCGAGCGCGCCGACGAAGAGCCCAAGACGCGCCGGATTCGTGAAATCCTGACGAAGCGCAAGCCACGTGATTGACTGCCCCGACTCGAGCCGGAGCTTTCCATCACCGACGAGCCGCACATAGGCCTGACGATACATCCCAATGGACTGGATCGCGGTCGCAAGAGAGAGTGCGACGGCTGAAAGTCCGAAAACAGCTCCCGCGAGCGCAACGCGACCCTGCTGGATCAACGGTTCAACCTGAAATGCGCCGAACGTTGCAAGCACAAAGATGGGAACGAGGATATACGAGCGTCGAGCAAGGTAACGCCATGTGAATCCGGAACCTCGAAGCGCAAACAGTTCCGCGACTTCGGAGAGCACGTCATCCGCACTGGCCGCAAACACTTTGCCCAGACCCGAGAGGACATGCTCGAGCGCATGCGCGATCGGACCGATGATGATGAGCGCTTTGATGATCGATTGTGCAACCTCGGTGCGTGTGTGCGCGTTGTCGAACGTCACGCGATGGATGATCGTGTCAATCGCAAGCGGATATAAGTCCATATTCACGTCACGCATCAACTGTTGCTCCGCCGCGCCGATGCATCGATTGTGGAGATCGACGAGCACGATTTTGTTGAACTCAAATCGTTCGGCGAGAATCGTTTTTGCTGCGGCATAGAGATTCATTCCATGATGTTCCGCACGCTCCAATTCTTCGACGCTACATATGGGGATCTCTTCTTTGCGAAGAAGATTCTCGAGCCAAGGGATCACCGTGTTCTTTTGTGTTTCACGCGAAATGATGTCCACGGCGCGAAGAACATGGGCAGGCGTTTTCTCGACCGTACGCACGCCAATGCCAAATCCCTGTTCGAGGAGTACGCGAAACGTCTCAAATCGAGAGGGACGCGCGGCGAGAACGTATCGAAGTTCGATGGGAAGCTTCTCCGCGATCGCGAGCTCGAACGGCGTCGTCACGACACGCAGGCGATAACGATCGATCGGCGCCATGCGTGTGAGGGAAAAAATGCGCGACCAGAGAGAACGAAACGTCGTCATACGAACATGATAACAGTTTTCACACAAAACAAGATGGTTCTTCAAACGGAATAACACAAACCCCCAATACGAAATTGGGGGAATGTTTGGACGTTGAAGGATTCGAACCTTCGACCTCGCCGATGTGAACGGCGCGCTCTAACCAACTGAGCTAAACGTCCGCATGCGAATAACCAACGAATCCGACACCGCAGCGTGACGTCGAGCGTAATCGAATTTTCGTTCTGTTGCAAGACGTAGACATCGTTTGCATGCCCTACATTTACAGAGCGTCCAACCCATGCGTACAATCGCCTCATGATTTCTCGTGCGATCATTCTCGCAGGCGGAAATGGCACGCGACTGCGTCCCGTAACGCTCGAAATCCCAAAACCGCTCGTGCCTGTGCAAGGAACGCCGATCGCGACGTGGCTTGTCGAGTGGTTCCATCGTCATGGCGTCGTTCACGTAACCGTCATCTATCCGCCGCGCTGGAAGAACGCTTTTGTGGACTGGGCACGTCGTACGG
>CAYHYU010000048.1:0-6492 GCA_964360885.1 uncultured Gammaproteobacteria bacterium
ACGAGCAGATCGCGTTTTTCAGAGGTTCCATAACGTTTCCTTCCAGACACATACCCCTCTCACTGAAAGAAGAGGAGAGAGCAGTGGAGTCACGGCAATAACACTCCCATGGCTACAACCGTCGTCCACAGTCCGTTCTTGTCGCCCTGCGCGGACTGTGTGATGTTGAACGTTTTTACGATCTTCCCAGACATTTTGAATTGCTGCTCGCGTTCATCCCATGCCGCCGCCGCGTCGAATTCAACTCCGAGGACGGTTGCGAGCATGGTCGCTGCAAGATCTTCTGCATATTCTCCGGCTTTTTCATCCGTCTCCCCATACGGATGGTGCTCAGAGAGGTAGCCGTGGTGGCCGAGATCCGCGGGCAGCGCGACGCCGATCGAGCTCGCAATGAGACGGTTCGGTTCGTTCGTCGCGAGCCGTGCCATCACGCAGAATGTGATCTGGCCCGGCGTGAGGAGCTTCACTCCTTCCTCTCGGCTGATCCGTTTTGCGCCCGCGGGGTAAATCGAAGACACGGTGACGAGATTGCACGTGGCGACGCCGGCATCGCGAAGAGCCAGCTCGAAGGACGTGAGATAATCCTTGTGGCGACCCACGCCTTTCGTGAAGAAAATTTTTGTTGGCATCATATGGGCGGGATTGTACCTGTTCCTTTGCGGAATGTGAAAAGGTTCAGGAGAATCTCTCGCGGAACGACGTCAAACATCACGATGAGCGCACCATAGATCGCGGCGCCCGTGAGGATCGGAATTGGCAGCCACGCATCTTTGAGCGGACTGATTGTGAGCGCCATGAGAAGCGCGGCAAGCGCTGTTTTGACGTATGGCGCCGCGGCAAGTCGGGTGCCAGAGCGCCGGAGCGAGAGAAGCGCGGAACCAAGCGCAACGCACGCTTCGGACGCGACCGTGAGCCATGCGGCTGCCCACATCCCGTATCGTGGAATCAGAATGACATATCCGGCGAGGGTCGCGAGCGCAACAATGATGTAGATCGGAAGCATTGCGCGTTGGATATTGAGCGCGATGATCGCATGCGACGTGACGGTGCCGAGAAAGATGATCGCCGCGGCGATCATAAGGATTTTAAGGACGTCTCCGGACGTTGAAAAATCTTTTCCCGCAACAAGCGTCATCATCTGCCGTCCGAGAACCGCGACACCGGCAAGAAGCGGCGCTGCGAGGATCGCCATTGCGACGAGCGAGTTCCGATAGAGCGAACGAAACCGTACAAGATCTTTCGACGCCAATGCTTGCGCAAGAAGAGGAAGAAGCACGCCCGTGTACATGAAGGGAATCGTGATCAAAATTTCCAGCACGCGATACGCCGCGCCATAGATGCCAACCTCGGCAAACGACGGACGCATGATCGACAGGATGAGCGTGTCCGCTTTGAAATAGACGAGATTGAACACAATGGAAAGCCCCACGGGCCATGAACGTCGAAGCAGTTCCTTCCAGAACACAGGGTCCCAGTTCCACTGAAGTGCGGTGAATCGTCGTGCCGTGAGCGCGATGACAAGAAAATGAATCGCGCTTCCGACCGAGACGATCGTGACAATGGGGACGAGCCCCCAGCCGCGGGCGATTGCGAGGAGGACTCCGGCGAGAAGCGTGAGGCGTCCGACGACTTCGCCGATCGCAACGAGATGCATCGTGAAGTGCCGCTGGTGTACCCCGACGACGATCTGGCTAAGTGCGCTCATGAAAAACGACCCCCAAATCGCGAAGAGCGCAACTTTGAGTTCGTGCGGATAGGGGAGCACCATACCGATCACGGCCGCGATCGTGAGAACGCTACATGCGAGAATGGCGCGGAAGGTGAATGTCGCGCTCACGGCGCGGTTTTCGTATTCCTGATCGTCCGCGTGTTCTCCGAGAAGCTGTACGAGCATGACGGTGATGCCGAGATCAAGAAGGATCGCGAACACTTGGAAGTACGCGTTTGCGGTCGAGTACATGCCGAAACCAACCTGACCAAGGTGTCGCGTCATGAGCCCGACGATTGTTGCGCCAATGGCTATCGAAACCACTTTGCCCGCAATTTGAACCCCCGTGTTCCATGCGAGTGCTTGTGCGACGCCCATGGCGTTCATTCTCCCACACGCTGTAGGAAAATGCTATGCTTATGTAATAAAAATGGGCGTTTTCGTGTATGTATTTTTGTGATACAGCGACTCATCATTGCGCTCGCCGTGAGCGGCTACATAAGTGGTTCATTGACGGCTCATGCCGCTGTGTTGACTTATGCCGCAAAGACCGCGCCAGCCATCATTGCGCTCCGCGCGGGTGAGAGCAGGAAGATTACTCTGCGTTTCACGAATGCTGGTACGGCGACATGGATGGCTGGACGCTCAAAGGTCGCGGTTTTTCTCTACGGCGCCACGTCGTCATTTGCACATGCATCATGGATCGCGAATGATCTGCCAGCGCTCATCACCCCATCGACGGTGAAGCCAGGACGCATCGCGAACGCGACTTTTTTTGTCACAGCGCCTGCGCAGCCGGGGACGTACACCGAACGATTTCTTCTTTCATCAAGTCCCACATCATGGATAAAAGGATCGAAGAAAACGGTAACGTTTCAGGTATCAGCAAGCAGCAAGCAGTCCCGCCACCTTATTGAAAAAATATTGGGAAGCGGGATCCCGCCAGAGGCGGGACAAGCAGCAAGGGTTCCGGACGTCATCGTCGCACAGCAAGAAACCAAACCCCCAACCCCCAGCCCCCAACCCCCAGCTATTTCTGATTCCTATCGCGCCGAGCTTATCGATCGCGGCGGCATTGAATGGCAGACCGAACCTGAAGGGCATCTTGTCATTCGTCTCGCATACAAAAACGTCGGCTCGGAGATCTGGAAAAATGCGGGCGCATCGCCCGTCATCCTTTCTCCCGTGGGTGTCTCGAGTTCCTTTAAAGACCCATCATGGAAAAACGCGATGCACGCAGGAACGCTTGAAGAATCTGCGGTGAAGCCGGGGCAAATCGGTCACGTGACGATTGAACTGCGCGGCGCTCTCCGCCCTGGGATGTATCAGGAAACCTTCATGCTCACGCGTGCGAACGGCGCTGCGATCACGGGCGGGCGCGTCACTTTTCCGATTCGAGTCACAACGCCGCGCGATTATATTGCGAAGGGAATCGTAAATGGCGTGGATGAAAATTTTGTCATGGGCGGCTATAAGGGTGTGCTTCTCCTCCGTTCCGCGAAAGAACTTTCGCTGCTTGGCGCGGGCCGTCACGCGCTGACATTCGGATTTAAGAATACGGGCACTGCATCGTGGAGTACGCTTTCCCTCAAAGCGTCTGGCGTGCAACCCGCGTTGTCCGGAAAAGGATCCAGCGTGCGTGATGAGTCATGGCTGTCCGGCACGGAGCCGACGAGAACGACCGTGAATGTGCCACCAGGCGAGATCGGTTTCGTTGGATTCACGATTAAAGCGCCGGCAAAAAAAGGCGCATACACGGCGAGTTTTCTCCTGTATGCAGATCATCAGCCCGTTGAAGACGGCACGATTGAAATTCCGATCACCGTCACCGAGGATGGATTTATCGAGCCCGAACAGACAACGAAAAATCCATCGATCACAGGAACCGTCCAGCCGCGAGACGCGACGCCAACGCTGAATCCCATTTCTTTGACGGGAGATCCTTTGTCACTTCCGAATGAACCCAACATTCGCGTCGGTCTCTTTGCAACGACGGATCATCAGATGCTCGTCCGAGGGGTGAATAGCGGATTCTCTCTCACGGAAAATGGGGCAAACGTCTGTCGCTTTGAAGCCGGGGAGAGCGTCACCGTATCGTATGATCGAACGGCAGGCGTGTCGCGCGCTTCGGGTCCGCGCTGCACGAGTCAAACAAGCGGCATCTATGTTGCGGTTGCGGCGGACGGAATCTCGCCGCTTGAACTCACAGATTATTCTCGTCCCGTGTCGTGGCTACCTGGCGCAAATGACAATAAATTCCGCGGCAAACTCGAACTTCGATACACGCAATCGACTGATTCCGTTTGGATCATCAACGAGCTTCCGATCGAATGGTATTTGAAAGGGATCGCAGAAACGTCAAATTCCAGCCCGCAAGAATATCAACGCGCGCTCTTGACCGCTGCACGGACATACGCGATGTACCACGTTCAGCGCGGAACGAAGCATGCGGATGAAAAGTACACGGTTGATGCGAAGTATGATCAGGTGTATCGCGGATACGGCGCAGAAGCGCGCAATCCGAATGTCGTTGCAGCCGTCGAGGCGACGCGCGGACAAATCGTTACCTATCAAGGCAAGCTCGCGCTCACCCCGTATTATTCTCGGTCAGACGGCCGTACGCGGTCGTGGACCGAGGTGTGGGGAGGCGGTCCGTATGCATGGCTCGTGTCCGTTCCCGTGCCGTGGGACAACGGACGTACGCTCTGGGGCCACGGCGTTGGCCTCTCGGCGACTGGCGCGCTCGGCATGGCAAACGACGGCAAGACATACGACCGCATTCTCACGCATTTTTACACAGGAACGGAACTGCGGAGGGCATATAAATGAATTCCAGTTTTTTACGGCTCCATTTTTTTGCAGCTTATTCGTGATCCGGCATCACAAAGTCCTCGACCGTTTCTTTGAGATGCTCTTTGCGATCTTGTTCCGACCACTCGAGAATCAGTTTCGCCACATGATTCGGGTGCGGTACAAGCGCACAGTGGAATCGTTCTTGCTCACCCGCCGTCTGCACAAAGATGTCGCCGTAGTCAAACATCGTATGCCAGAATCCTTTCACTTCGCTCGTCACGTCTTGCGTGCGGTACAAACGGAGCTCGGAAACGGTGCGACTCCAGAGTCCATGCTGCTCGATATCGAGGATGCGCTTGTCCGTCAAAATGAATACGTCGAGCCAGTAGTCGATAAAACTTTGGAACACGAACAGCCATCCAGCGAGAAAAAAGATCGAGGCGACGAGAAAAAAGACGGGTTGGAACACGAGCGACTCGTACAGGTCTGGAAAGAAATTTTGAAAAAAGAGAAATGCGCCCGGCGGAATCGCGAAAAGGACGAGCGTCGTAAGGGCAAGCGGGAGCAGAGTGATCGGATGCCGTCGGAACGTGAAGATATTCTTTTCTTCGAGTTCGGATCCGGGGAGGTGATGGAGATCTAGCATGGGGGATCGTGGACAAAGGGCATCACAATAGTGACGCCGAGTTGAGGAAGCCGAAGAGGTTCACATTGTGAGACCAATCCACGCCGGCGAGATGTGTCCATGTCACGAGGAGTGAGATCGCGACGCCGGAGAGGAAGAGAAGGATCGAAAGATACGTCCCAGTGCCGATCACGCCGAAACGCGCCATTTGCCAAACAGACAGAAGCGACATGACGCCATATAGCCCGAGAAACACGAGCCATGCGATGAGAAGGAAGGACAGAGGGAGCATGATTGTTATTCGGAAAATAACTTTTGATTGACTGATTCCCGTCGGATGTTGAGGTGCTCATACGCGCGTTCCGTTGCTTGTCGACCGCGCGGAGTGCGGTCGAGAAGCCCTTCCTGAAGAAGAAACGGTTCGATCACGTCTTCAAGCGTCGCGACTTCTTCGTTCGTCGCGGCCGCGAGCGTTGTGAGGCCGACCGGGCCGCCGTTGAATTTCTCAATGAGCATTTTGAGAAAATTGCGATCCGTTTCATCGAGTCCGCGCGGATCGATTTCGAGCGCATCAAGCGCACGGCCTACGGTCACGGCATCCAGAATACCACTCCCACGGACCTGTGCGAAATCGCGGACGCGTTTGAGCAGTCGGTTTCCGACCCGTGGCGTACGGCGTGCGCGTGAGGCAATGAGCCGCGCGGGTTCCTCATCAATCGGAACGTCAAGAAGATCTGCGGTGCGGCGTACGATCGCGGTCAACTCATCTTGACCGTAGAAGTCGAGGTGATAGATCGACCCGAATCTGTCGCGGAGCGGCGCCGAGAGCAAACTCATCCGCGTCGTCGCGCCGATAAGCGTGAATCGCTTGAGATCCAATCGCAACGTACGCGCGGTCGGCCCTTTTCCGATCACAATGTCGAGCGCGTAATCCTCCATCGCTGGATAGAGCACTTCCTCGATATTCCGGTTCATCCGATGAATTTCGTCGATGAAGAGAACATCGCCTTCCTCGAGATTCGTTAGGATCGCGGCAAGATCTCCAACACGTTCGAGCGCTGGACCGCTCGTTACGCGGATCGTCGCATTCATCTCTTTTGCGATCACATACGCAAGCGTCGTTTTTCCGAGTCCCGGAGGGCCATAGAGGAGAACGTGTTCGCACGGTTCGTCGCGTTTTTTTGCGGCTTCAAGAAAAATCGACAGATTCTCTTTCACGCGCGGCTGACCGATGAATTCTGCGAGCGTTTTTGGGCGAAGGGACAATTCAAACACCGTCTCGATTTCTTGTGTTTCTGGAGCGATGATCCGTGTGTCTTCCATCATGAGCCAAGCTTACCCTGTGACGCGCCTAATGACAAAAAAG
>CAYHYU010000049.1:0-6382 GCA_964360885.1 uncultured Gammaproteobacteria bacterium
CGAATATCATCGCGCTTGAGCAATCATTAGATTGGCGGATCGGCGAGCATTCTCTAAAAGGGTCCGTGGACCGCATCGATGCGCTTCCCGACTCAGGCGTTGCTATCGTTGACTATAAGACAGGCGAGCCGAGAACAGCGGACGATCTCGACTCGGGCGACAAGGAACAGCTGTGGATCTACCAACTCGCCATGGAGGAGCGCGGCCATCTCGTGAAGCGGCTTTCCTATCTCTACGTTCGGACAGGGAGTTCGGCGGACGTCCCAATCCTTCAAGAAGAAAAGCGCGAACAATTCAAAGCCGACCTTCTCTCGCGGATGCAGGAGATTCTCGTCTCGCGGTTTCCGGCATCTCCATCCCCATATATTTGCAGATACTGTGATTTTCGGAATATCTGTGAATTTCGGCGTCTGTGAATCTATGGGATTCGAACCGCTCAAACGCATTTTGCGTCACACCATCGCTACGGCTCCAATCGCGCAGGAACTCAAAATTGCGCGTGTTTTTTCTGCATGGGAAGATACGCTTCGAAGCGTGTGGGGGGCAGAGAAAGCCGCATATGTTTTCGTCGTATCCCTTCGCGAAGGGACGCTCACGGTGGACGTTTCATCTCCCGAGGCCAAGAAGCAGCTCACGACTGATCGCATTCGTCTTCAAAACGAAACAAATCGACAACTCGGAGAGTTTCTCGTGCGCGCCATTCGTGCGCGTTCTCGCGGATTCTAGGGGAAGGCGGGTCTCATCGTTTTTCAGAGGATCCGGAAGTTTTATTCGCTCCGATCCCCGTGCTACACTCGGCATATCTATGTCTTTTCGCGGATATCTCATCGCCATGGCGATCGGCACGCTCGCGGCCGTTGCTGCGTGGTTGTATGTTATGCTGAACGTTCGTCCAGACGAGGCGACGCTTTTAGATTTTGTGTTTTTGTATTTGACGCTCTACGCTGGCCTCGTGGGGTTCTTGTCCCTGGCAGGAGCAGTGACTCGCGTCTTTCTGCTTCGTCGACGCGACGTCATCAGTCGTGAAGTCAAAGTATCCTTTCGACACGCGATTCTTCTCGGAAGCGTGGCAGTCATCTCTTTGCTTCTCTCACAGCAAGGGAGTTTGCAATGGTGGACACTTATTGTATTCATTCTTGCAGTGAGCTTCGTTGAATACGTATTTTTAAGTGTTCAACGTTCACGTCGCGGATAACGCGGCGCCTTCCCTTGCCGAGTGGAGAGAGCAGGGCGTAAGATAGCGGGACTATGTGGTCCCATGTATTTGGTCGTTTTTCGACAGATCTCGGTATTGATCTTGGAACAGCGAATACGCTTGTTTTTGCGAAGGGAAAAGGGATCGTTATCAACGAACCGTCGGTGGTTGCGATCAATTTGCGTAATGGACAGATCCTTGCCGTCGGCGAGCGAGCGCGTTCCATGATCGGCAAAACGCCGCCGCACATTCAGGTGACGCGGCCACTGCACCGAGGCATCATCGCGGATTTTGAAGTGACGGAAAAAATGTTGAGATATTTTATTGAGCAGGCGCATCAGGAGCATACGGTGTTCGCGCCGCGTCCGCGTGTCGTGATCGGTGTGCCGCTTGACGTCACGGAAGTCGAACGAAAAGCCGTTGCCGACGCGGTACTTTCTGCAGGCGCGCGCGAGGTGTTCGTCGTGGAAGAACCGATTGCTGCCGCTGTGGGGATCGGCCTTCCCATTTCCGAAGCGGTTGGGAATATGCTCATTGACACGGGTGGAGGGACGACGGAAATCGCTGTCATCTCGATTGATGGCGTTGTCACGGCGAAGTCCATTCCGATCGCCGGAGACGAATTGAATCGAAACATTATTCAGTACGCGCGCGATGTGTTCAATCTCCTCATTGGCGAACGCGTCGCGGAAGAAGTGAAGATCGCCGCCGGCTCCGCCATGCCGCAGGATGAACCCATTCTGGTTCCGCTTCGCGGGCGCGATCTCCTCTCCGGCCTTCCGCGCGATATCATGATCAGCGATGGTCAGATTCGGGAAGCGCTTTCACGTTCCGTGAAAGCGATCATCGAACACGTCAAGTCCATTTTGGAGATCACCCCGCCGGAACTTGTTGCGGATATTTATCGCCGCGGCATCGTGTTGACAGGAGGCGGTGCGCTTTTGAGCGGCTATGATCGGGCGCTTTCTGAAGGGACCGGTTTGCCCGTGCGCGTGTCGGAAGATCCGCTGACTGCCGTCGCGCGCGGCGCCGGCGCATTGCTTGAACATCCAAAGCTTCTTGAAACGGTTACGCTTCCCTCGGCGGATAAGATGAGATGACGCTTGTATGACGCGCCGCAGCTCCGTGGTTCTCGTGGTCGGCGCATTGTGTAGCGTAGCCATCCTTCATGCGGCTGGTCTTTTGCGTCCCGCGGAAGATGCGGGCCGTTGGGCGCTTCTTCCGCTTGTACGTGCGCTCGGAAGCGTAGGGCACGCGGCCGGTTCCGCGCTTCGGCCATCGGAACGCCGTACGACGCTCGAGGATCGTGTCCGTGATCTCGAAGCGCATCTTGCGGCTGTGAGCATTGATGCGGTCAAACTCCGCGCCGCCGAAGAGGAAAATGAATCTCTCCGAAAGCTCGCGAAATTTTTGGTCGCGAGCGGGTATGATCACGTGCCCGCTCAGATCATCTCGCGTACGTCTGATGCCCGTCGATCTGCGATCCTCCTCGACCGAGGCGCACAGGACGGTCTGGAGGTGGGAATGGCCGTCGTTGCGCACGACGGGATTTTTGTCGGGAAGATAACGTCGTTACGCGAGCACGTTTCCGTCGTCTCGCTTCTCGCAGACAGCCAAAGCCGCGTCGCGGCCGCGCGTTCTGGCACACCCGGCCTCATCGGACTTGTGCAAGGAGAAGGAAACGGCGTTGCGCGACTCGATCTTGTTCCACGCTCTACCTCGCTCGCGATGAATGATCTCATCGAAACGGCAGGAACGGAGGAAAAGATACCACCACATCTTGCGCTTGGGCTTGTCAATCATGTCGATGGCGTTCTGACAGATCCGTTTCTGTCTGCATCTCTTGAGCCGTTTGCGGATGTGAGTCGGATTTCCCTCGTGGCCATCCTGCGGCCAGCCGCGCTCCGTCCGTCTCATTGATGTATGGCAAGAACTCTTCTTCATCTCGCCGGCTGGGCCGCGACGGGCGTTGTCTTTGGACTCTTCGAAGCTACGGCCGCGACGTTTCTGCCGGGCGCATGGAGCGCGTTTCGTCCGACATTCGCGCTCGCGGGTTTTTTGCTCATTCGAAATGCGCCGCGGAGCGCCATCGTTTTCCTGATGTTCGCCGGCAGCGCGACGGATCTCTTCTCCATCGGCATTGGAACGTTCGCGACGGCACGATACGTGCTGATCATCGCCACGCTTGCGTTCGTCGCGAAAGCAGTGCTCACGAATCATTCTCTCTACGTGGCCATCGCATTGACACTTCTCGCGCGCCTCATCGACAGTGCCACCATTCTATTCATCGGAGCGGGACAGCCGCTTTTCGTCCTTCTCGAACGAGCTGCGTTGGATACGCTGCTCATGACAGTCATGTATACTTGTGATCTCCTTTTTTCCCGTAGATTTTTCTCCCTTCGGGATGATCCCTCGACTCGCGAAGCGTATCTCGACGAGCATCGCAGGACTCGTACGAGATAAAAAGTGCATTATGGATGAGATTTTCGGATGGCACGAAAAAGGGATCGGCTATCACGTCGACCGCCGATCAAGTGATACGCTCGCGCATGAAGTGTTGTTTGAGGATGACATCTTGCGGCTTACAGATCGTCCGCTTTTCGTGGGGCATGGTCTCACGACGCGCCGTTTTGTGGTTGCGATGGGCATGATCTTTTCATTGCTCGGCATTCTTGGCGGACGCGCGTTTTGGATGCAAATTCATCACGGCGCGGCATACCGTGTTCGTGCGGAAGAAAACCGTCTCCGCGTCGAAATTCTTCCGTCACGTCGCGGAATCATTCGTGACCGACAAGGGGTCGTGCTTGCGGAGAACGTTCCGTCATTCGACGTCCACCTCATTCCGTCGCTTTTGCCGCGTGCAGCGTCTGACCGCGAAGGCGCGCTTGGCGCGCTCGGACGAGAAATCGGGCGCGCGCTCTTGGAACTCGATGCCGCGGTCGCAAGCTCTTCGCGCATGAGCGACCGACTTCTTCTCGCGCATGACATTTCCTACGAACAGGCGATCCGGATGCGCATCGCATTTGCGGATATTCCATCCGTACAGGTCGTCGTTTCGCATAAACGTCGGTATTCCGTAAGTTCTCGCATCCACAGCATGTCGCATCTCCTCGGATACGTCGGGCCTATTTCGCGAGAAGAACTTGAGCGCAATGCGGGCGCGTATCGGCAAACCGATGCGATCGGTAAAACAGGGGTCGAATCGTCCGCGGAAATCTCGCTTCGCGGTCGCAATGGGGAGCGCGTCTATGAGGTTGATGCGCGCAACAGGGTCACGTCGCTTGTGAACGTACGTCCGCCCATCGATGGCGCCGACCTTTCGTTGACGATAGATCTCCGCCTTCAAGAGGAAGCGGAACGCGCATTACGTGAACGTCTTCGCGCATCTTCGCTGTCGCGAGGCGCGATTGTTGCGATGGATCCGCGCGATGGCTCTGTTCTCGCGCTTGTGTCGCTTCCCGCGTACGATGACAACGCATTTTCTGGAACCGTCTCATCCACGTATTACGCCTCTCTCCTCGAGAACGTCGATCGGCCGTTTGTGCCGCGCGCATGGGCTGGCGTCTATCCGTCCGGTTCCACAATCAAGCCCCTGATCGCGACGGCCGGACTCGCGGAGCGCGTGATTTCTGCCGACACGACGGTGAATTCGGTCGGCGGAATCAAAATCGGCAACTCTTTTTTTCCGGACTGGAAGCCAGGAGGGCATGGCATCACGAACGTGCGAAAAGCGATCGCGTTGTCCGTGAATACCTTCTTCTATTACATCGGCGGCGGACACGAGCCGTTCGTTGGACTTGGCATTGACCGTCTGTCGTCATGGATGCGGAAGTTCGGGCTTGGGATGCGTACGGGAATAGATCTACCCGGCGAGAGCGCAGGATTCGTGCCGTCGAGGCAGTGGAAGGAAAAGGAGAAGGGTGAGCGCTGGTACGTCGGCGACACCTACAATCTTTCCATCGGGCAAGGCGAACTGCTCGTGACGCCGCTCCAAATCGCGACCGTTACGGCGGAGATTGCGAATGGCGGAAAAAGAATCACGCCGCATGTCATTGCAGATGGCAGATTGCAGATGGCAGATAGCAGACGGCAGATTGTCAGCGATCCATCTGCTATTAGGACGGTACAACTCGGGATGCGCGATACGGTCGTCTACGGATCCGGCCGCGCGCTCGCATCCTTTCCACTCAAAGTCGCAGGGAAGACGGGCACGGCACAGTGGCGTAACGACAAGCCGAATCATGCATGGTTTACGGCGTTTGCGCCGTTTGAAAATCCGGAGATCGTCGTGACAGTTCTTGTTGAAGAGGGAGGGGAGGGGTCCGCTGTCGCGCTCCCTGTCGCACGCGAGGTTCTCGAGGCGTGGAGAAGAATCAGGGTGGCTACATAGAACTCCTTCGATCCTCTTGACATTAAAATCGCATTTGATATTGTAACTGCATCTCGCGCGTGTCTATTTTAAGGCGCGCGCTTTCATTCTATGGCAGATAACGTCACATACGTAAGCGCCGAAGGTCTTGCAAAGCTCAAGGCAGAGCTTGAGGTTCTCAAATATACTCGGCGGCGAGAACTTGCGGATCGGATCGACGCTGCGAAAGCGCTCGGCGACCTCTCGGAAAACGCGGAATATCACGAAGCGAAAGAAGATCTCGGATTCGTCGAAGGACGCATTGCGCAGATCGAGAGCATGCTGAAGAATTTCGAGATCATCGCAGATGGGAGCACGGGAGAGGTCGTCGGCGTTGGCTCGACCGTCGAGGTCGAAATCAATGGCAAGAAAAAAACATACAAAAT
Source organism: uncultured Gammaproteobacteria bacterium (assembly GCA_964360885.1). Taxonomy (GTDB): domain Bacteria; phylum Patescibacteriota; class Patescibacteriia; order 2-12-FULL-60-25; family 2-12-FULL-60-25; genus CAITMG01. The sequence goes on from CAYHYU010000049.1 coordinate 5,990, forward strand.
TGTCGGATCGAACGAAGCGGATCCTGTTGCAGGGCTCATATCGAACGAATCGCCGCTCGGAAACGCGTTTATCGGACATCGTCAAAACGATACCGTGCTCGTCGACACGCCAGCGGGCAAGACGATGTATACGATCACCGGCGTTTCGTGAGGCGGTGAGCGTCAGCAACGAAGAAATATATGGAAGGCGAAAAATACAATCAAACGCAAGCACAAGCTGGGGGCGATGCTCCAAATGATAGAGAGGCAAAAAAACTTGTTGAGCAAGAAACAAAAAATACAGAACAGAAAATACAGCGGAAGGACTAATGATCGATGAGCTTGTCAGGCTGGAACTCCTCCGCTCTAGCCCATAAGTAACGGTTACTGAATTCTCTCGGATGGTTCGGTTGT
>CAYHYU010000050.1:0-6200 GCA_964360885.1 uncultured Gammaproteobacteria bacterium
ACCCTGTCGTCGCAGGCCTTGTAGAGGGTGTTTTGGAGTTCGCGCGTCCAGAGATGTTTGTTTTCGCTTATGAGATCGCGAAAGAGCCTCGTGACGCCTCGGCTATGGAGCGTTTCGTCACGGATGCTCCACGTCACGATTTGTCCCATGCCTTTCAGCCGTCCGAGCCGAGGAAAATTCATGAGAATCGCGAACGAGGAGAAGAGCGATACGCCCTCCATGAATCCGCCGAACACTGCGAGATTGATCGCAAGCTCCTCGACGCTTCGGACGTCGAAACCGCGGATGTACGTATACTTGTTCCGCATGGATTCGTATTCGAGAAACGCGGAGTATTCTTTTTCCGGAAGTCCGAGAGAATCGTTGAGATAGGAATACGCCCATACGTGCGTACTCTCCATCGCGGCAAAAGCGGAGAGCATCATCTTGATCTCCGGCTTCGGAAACGCGGGGATGAGTTTTTGGTTGTAGTTGTTGTTCACCTCAATATCGCCTTGCGTAAAAAAACGGAGGATCTGAATAATGAGATTCGTTTCGTGCGGCGCGAGGTTGAATCGATAATCCGAAATATCGGATTCCATGGGCACTTCGGTTGGAAGCCAGTGCGCTTGATTTTGTTTTTGAAAGAATTCGAAGAAATGAGGATACTCAAACGGCCGATAAAACGGTCGATGGGTCAACATGGGACACGCGCCGATGATCTGGCTCATATAGTTCCTCCATGCGAGGCCGATTACGGATGGTCAAAGCCGATTGACTGCTGGCGTTCTCGGTTGAACGTGAAATTGTCGCGTGCGACGTCCAACGTTTCGAGATCGCCGTGAATTCCAAGCGTTTGTCGGTCTTCGGGCGTGAGAAATTTGAGCGCGAGCCAGCGGAACACGTAGTCCACGATGGATGTTGCAACGGGGATGTTCGGATTTTGGGTTTCGCCCGCTGGATCGAACCGCATGTGCGCGAATTTGGCGACGAACACCTTGAGTGGGACGCCATACTGGAGCCCGATGGAGATCGACGTCGCAAACGCATCAACGAGACCGGAAAGGATGCTCCCCTCCTTGCTCATCGTGAGAAAGATTTCGCCGGGCGTGCCGTCGTCATACAGCCCAACGGTGATGTAGCCCTGGTGCGGTCCGATCTCGAATTTATGCGTTACGGAACGCCGCTCGTCCGGCAAGCGACGACGGCGGGCTTGGACATCGACCGCGGATGTCTTTACGCGTGGTTCCATGGGGGAAGAAGAGGAGTTCATACGAGAGGAAAGATAGAGGTCGGCAATAGGCGCTACTTTGAGACGAATGAGCGCCGCGGCAACTGCGGTTCGGATCTCATTCGTCGAGGGGATGCTATGGCCGTTGTGCGTGTGGCGGAGATGCGCGAGAACCGCATTCGTCACGAGCGTCGCGGCGTTCACGGTCTGGAATTCGTCGAGGCCGTACGCGCGTGCCGCGGCCGCGATGGAGCGTTCGATCTTCGTGCGATCGAATGCGTCCATTCGCCCGTCTCGGCGGCGGACCTGCTTCACGGAGGTGAGAAAGTCGCGCACCGCGTCCGCATCGCGCGCCGTATCCGTTTGATGGGAGTCGTCCCAGAGGATTGAGTCGTTCATAGGTGCGAAAAATACTATATATTGTGGCAACTTTTCAAGTATACCACAATATATTGTGTCAAACTGGGGATAACTATGGAGGTCTAAATCCCCAATGAGAGATTCATCGGCGCCTTCTCGGTATGCGCGGGCGGGAGGATCGGCATGGAGACGGATTGCTTTTGTCCAAGCCGGTCATAGAAAAAGATCTCGTGGTGCGCAAGGGCATGTTCGTAGACGTCGCGCGTCACGCGCACGTCTTGCGTGCAGTACTCACGAAGAAGGTCGATTTCGCCGTTTTTCCAGAACTCCACGGCTTGTAATCCGGTCCCCGACTTCCCCATTCCGAGCGTCGCCTGCGCCACCGAATCCAGTTTGATGCGGAATCCGAGCCGCTTCTCGATTTCGACGAGAAGATCGACCGTCGGGATTTTTCGGAAGTCGCCTGTGTAGTACGATTGAAGGCAGGGATAATCGAAGCCGAACAGATTATAGCCGATGACGCGGTCCGCCATCTCGAGCCGCGGCCAGAGTTTAGGAAGATCCGGTTCGAGGAACGTCTCAAACGTATTCGTGTCGTAAAAATAGCATCCGACGAGCGAAACCGTGAGCAGCGAGGCGTTATGCGACCCTACGTCTTGAAACGTGTTTTGTGTTTCGATGTCGAGCACGACTTCGCGACGCATAGGGCTGCGAGAATGTACCATAGGCGGTCAAAAAGAAGAAGCCCTCCCGCACGTGCGGAAGGGCTTCGGAGTGTCTACTTCTTCGGTTGGTCGCGAACGGTCGTCTTCTCGACGCCGTCCATGAACCCGTCAAACTTTCGTTTGACGAACGATCCCGTAGGCCGCGCGACGAAACGGACCCCGTGATCGATCCCGTTCCCCACGCCGCGAGCGGTGACGTCTTTGAGGGCATGTGCGTAGATCGCGTAGCCCACGCCGCCAATGAACCCCGCGACGAGGATCAACTGGCCCATGAGCTTCATGAAGCTGTCCTCGCTCTTCTTCGAGAAGATGGAGAGGAGCGCGGCCGCGACGAACAGGATTCCGAAATACTTGCACATCTCGCGTGTTGTGATCTCCTCCGCGAGGCGTCCGGCGATACAGCCAGCCAGTCCTACCGCGAGGATGATTTTCGCGAACGGCCTCGCGAACGGCATTTCATTCTTGTCCATGTTTCTCCATTTCACTTTCCATCGAGTTCGCGTTCGATGATGTAGGTTGTCGAAGAGGAAAACTCGGAGAGATGGCGCGGATTGCGCTTCATACGATTCTCCAAGAGATCAAATCAAGATATCACAAAATGAGCTTTTTGTCAAGGTCAACGGTTCGCCGTCAATAATCCCTTGACATTTTTTAGCTCTGTTAAGCCCTTTTTCTCTCAAAATCCTTCAAAAAGAGTTTGCGGATGCGGATGCTCTTCGGCGTGACCTCGACGAGTTCATCGTCGCCGATGTACTCAATCGCCTCTTCGAGCGACAGAATGCGCGGCGTGCTTAACGCGTCCGCCACGCCATCTCCCTTCGAGCGCATATTGCTCAACCGTTTTTCTTTGCAGACGTTCACGACAAGATCTTCCGGTTTCGCATTTTGCCCCACGACCATCCCCTCATAGAGCTTGTGTCCAGGACCGATGAACAGCTGGCCGCGTTCTTGCGCCGCGACCAATCCGTAACTGTTCGACTCGCCCGTTTCATGCGCGACAAGCGAACCGTGCGCGATGGATCCAAATTCACCGGCATGCGGACGATAGCCGATGAGGAGTGTGTTCAGAATCCCCTGTCCGCGCGTGTCCATGAGGAATTCGTTTCGGAATCCGATCAATCCACGTGTCGGGATCACGAATTCGAGATATGCAGTCCCATGTTCTTGACCTGAGCTTGTGGTTTGACTTTGCTCACCACGATGAGCTTGTCGAATCGTCGAAGGTTCCACGCGCATGTTTTGTATTTCTCCTCTGCGCTTTCCGAGTTTTTCGATCACCGTGCCGCTCATGTTTTCCGGCACTTCAATTGAGACCTCTTCAAACGGTTCGTGACGCGCTCCATTGATCTCTTGATAAATAACTTGAGGACGCGATACCTGAAGTTCATATCCCTCGCGGCGCATATTCTCGATCAAAATAGAGAGGTGAAGTTCGCCCCGGCCCGAAACGACAAAGGAGTCAGACGTCTCGCTCGGTTCTACGCGAAGCGCCACATCGTTTTGCAGTTCGCGTTCCAAGCGTTCTTTGATGTTGCGCGTTGTCGTGTATTTTCCCTCTTGTCCGGCAAACGGGGACGTGTTAATTCCAAACGTCATTTTGACCGTCGGTTTCTCAATCTGTAATACAGGAAGCGCTTCCGGATGCGCGAGATCCGCGATCGTTTCGCCGATGTTGATGTTCTCGATGCCGCTGAACGCGACGATCTCGCCGGCCGGCGCCTCGGCAACGTCCGTTTTTTTGAATCCGTCAAAAAGCATCACGCTCGTTACTTTTGCGTTCGCGATTTTTCCATCGCGATTGATCCATGCGACAGGTCCTGGCTTGAACACGCCGCGGACGACCCGACCGATCGCCGTCTTCCCTTTGTATTGATCGTATCCGACGTTTGCGACGGAAACCTGCAGCGGTCCCGTTGCATCGACCTGCGGCGTTGGAATCTCTTTGATGATCGTTTCGAAGAGCGGCTGTACGCCTGTCATGTTTGAAAGATTCGCGTCAGTGCCCGCTTTGCCCTGTTTTGCCGAGGCGAAGATCACTGGGAAATCTTGTTGCGCATCTGTGGCGCCAAGCGTTGCGAAGAGGTCAAATGTTTGATCTACAACCCAATCCGGCCGCGCGTCCGGTTTGTCGATCTTGTTGACAACGACGATGATGCGATGCCCGGCTTCGATCGCTTGTTTCAGCACAAAACGCGTTTGCGGCATGGGACCTTCTTTTGCATCAACGAGAAGCAACGCGCCATCCACGAGATTCATGATGCGTTCGACTTCCCCGCCGAAATCCGCGTGGCCTGGAGTGTCCACGATGTTGATCTTCACGTCGCCATACGTCACCGCGACGTTCTTCGCGAGAATCGTAATCCCCCGCTCGCGTTCGAGCGGATTGGAATCGAGAATCGCCTCGCCCTCGAGCAGCTTCTCGCGAAAAGTGTCGCTTTGGCGCAATAGAGAATCAACCAACGTTGTTTTGCCGTGGTCTACGTGCGCGATGATGGCGATGTTGCGGAGTTCCATAAAAATCCGTCGTTGGCGGAATGCTCGCGGAGTGTAGTGGAAAACGCTTGAAGCGTCAAGCAGTTGACATCCTGCGCCAGATATGACAGCGGTTGAAGAGGAGGACAGGATACACAGCATGTTCTCATTGTGATGTATGAGGTTCAAGGTCAGCAACTTCTCGTGGTCACCCTGATTGACACGTCGAAAATCAATACGTACACTTGAAATGAATATGCGGCAGAGGAAATCCAAAATTCAATACGATCAAGAAACACAGATTCTTTCGATCCGTCTCGCATCACGGAAGAGCGTTGATTCGGATATGTATGACAACGTTGTGGTTGATTACGACAAGCAGGGCAAGCCAGTACACATCGATAGTATGGCTTTTTCACTCGCGGATTTTCGTCGCATCCCGAATTCAAAAAAAATGATCAACGCGACCGCGTAGAGTTCCAAAACCTTTTTGCCTCTTCCACAAATTCAGGGTGAGCTTGTTTCTCCTTCATCCAATACCACCACTCGATCCCCCAAAAATCAATCGCGGACACGCCCATACGCTCGGCGAAGGAGAAATGCGATTTCATGCGTGCGGCGTCCATCGTGCGGAGTTGATCGCGAAGCGGCGTCTCACGCAACGCGCGATGCGACCACGGCTCCATCTGGAATTCGCTCACATAGATCTCTTTGACACCGAAGAGGCGGACAAGCGTCGCCTTGCGTTGATAGAAATAGGGTGGGATCCACCAGTACGTGAAATTCCAATCACCGAAGAGCGGATTGCGCACAACGCGATACACGCTCACTCCAAGCGTATCTACAGATGATCCTAAAGTCATCCACAACGACAGTTCGCCAGAATCGGTCGTAAAGATTTTTCGCGAAGGATCGAGACGACGGATGAGCGAGATTTCTTGTTTGATAAAGCCATGGTCCGGCGCGGGACAATCGCCGTATCGAAAATACGGTTCGTTTTCGACTTGCCACGCAACGACCGTAGGATTCTTACGATATCGCGACACCACCGTTTCGAGATACGCGAGCGTGAGCGGACGTTGCCTGTCGAGCGGGAGTTTTTTCCACCATGCGGGACCCCAACATTCCGGCCAGCGCGGCAGTTTTTCGCCGATCGCGAGAATGACCTTTCCATTTCGTTTGTCGATTTCCGCGATCTCACGGTCGAGCGACGAGAAATCCCATCGTCCCTTCTCAATCTCGAGCAATCCCCAATAGGCGGGAAGCCGAAAGCGGCGAATTCCGATTTCATCGAGCGCGGACGCGAGCGTCGCATCCGGATCCAATCCCAATTCACTCGCATAGTGACGGCTCCATGTGACGCCATACACCGTCCCCGGTATTTTTTGGGGCCAGCCGACGAAGAGAAAGACGAGAAACGCAAAAACGCATGC
>CAYHYU010000051.1:0-6109 GCA_964360885.1 uncultured Gammaproteobacteria bacterium
GTCACGATGTGCGTCTCCTTGTTGTAAAGGGGCGTTCTCCAAGACCATCTTGGGGAATTGAAGACCCTAACACAGCTTGAACATTGCGTCAAATGCGCGACATTGACTGAAAAAGCGTTGCATGCTAGGGTCATATCTTCTCGATGGAGGATTCCATCGAGATCCGTCCATTACACAACTACACAACGGAACAACAAGGAGAAGAAATCCATGGCCAAGCAGCCACACGATGATCTGACGAAGCGGCGACGGATTCTTTTGCGCATGCACGACATACATGCCAAGCTCATGAGCGCCTTGAGAGAAAAAATCGCTGCACAACAACTCACGCTAACGGATATCTCACGCGCCACAAATGTGTCAACAGGTCAACTTCTACCCATCATACGCGGCAACACAGCTGTGACTGGAGGAAAAGTTCTTCAAGGGGTGGCGAAATTTGTGGGGCAGGTGGAGCTCGGGAACGAACTCGGCGCATTGGCGCAAAAACTCTCTGGCGATCGTTGGCGCGGTGTTTGCCTGCACCCAACATGTGCGATCGAATTGGCATTCGATCTCGCCGAGGATTACGCGCGTCGCGACCACGCCGCCATTGGACAGGTACTCTACGCAAGCGTATTCGGCGCGCATCAAACGACGGTGTATCACGTCCTCAACTGGACGTTCGACGGCCTGCGCGACATTTCGAACACAGACACGGCGCGCGAGATTCGAACCCTCCTCATGGGAGAAGGGTTAGAAACAATGCTCGCAAAGGCCTATCGAGATGCGGAGCGGGAATTCCATAAACAATGCAACGTTTTAGGCGTTCTCGTACAGCAGCTGCGCCCACGTTTTACAACGAAGATCGAATTGGCTCGAGCCCTTGGGATCAGCTATTCTGTGCTTCACCAGACGGTGAGGTGTCGCAATATGCGATACAGCAAAAAGACACTGGATGCAACGATCCTTCGCGCTCATCAGCTGCTTGGAACGGAAGTTGTCGACTCCTCGGCGCTTTCCGTTGATCCGATTTTGGCTTCTCCGAAGCCGCTCACGGACGCTCTTCCTGCTGTGGACTTCTATCCGCTCTTCAGCGCGCAAATCGCGGCTGTTCGCGCCTGTGCGCACGCGCTGACAGAACTCACAAGGTATAGCATCCATCTTCGTGAACACGATGAACTTGAGCTCGCACGCGTCATCCTGACGCTCAACAAATTCGTACGTCCGCAAACGCTTCAGGAAGCGCAAAGCGGCGTGCCGATCACTGCGGATATGCTCACGCATATTCTACCAACCTTCACAAGAAGAAAGGGAATTATGCGATGACACAGGAAGACGACGCCATCAATTTCAGAATGGGCGAGTGGTTCGTTGCCAAGGTTCTTGCCGGAGAAATGTACCATGACGCCGGCGCTTGCCTGTGGGAAGTGGTGCGTAATGCGCTCTGTGCCTGCATGAGCATGAACGAGTGGTCTCCGGAAAAAACGCAGGTGAAAGTGGCGCTCGTCACAGGACATCCGCTTGCCAGTGGCTCCACGATGCTCGAGGTGATGGATGCGGGCAGCGGATTTACTTCTGAACACCTCCAACGCTACAGCACGATCGGTCCAGACGACCCTGGCACGAGCATGCGACACGGCGGCGCGGCGCAGAAACAGATCGGTCGAATGGCGACGTTCGCGCTGAACACGCGCGTGCGGGATCAGGAAGACGTCCAAGATGGCTTCTTCATTCTCACGCGTACGACGAAGACGGGGGGCGTACGGAAGTATTTTCTCCCTGCGGCGATTCAGACCGGAAGGTCTCTCCATCCGGAGATCATTCCATGCGATTCTCTCGAGCTCGGAACGTATCGAAGATACGCCGGATCGTTCACGGTCATCCTCATTCCACACTCGGCATTCAAAAGCGAGCAGGAAATCCGGGAGGCGCTCTGCTGGTGTATGCCACGCAAGGCGGATCGCGCCGTGAAGGTGTATGTGGGAGGAAAACTTCTTCACGCTCCTCCGCTTGAAGATAAGGTCATCCGCTGCGATGGCGGTATCGAAGCGCACCTCCAACATGCTCGCGAAGACGAGGAAGGCGGTATCTGGCTGTGCGACGCGAGAACGGCGCTTCGCTGCGCATACGCGCCATCGCTCGGACTCAAGATTCCGTACCCGCTGGCGCGGCCGGATCTCATCGGCGATATCTTTATTCCTGGACTCCTTGGAGGCCAGGTCACCAATCGATCTGGCTTAAGCCAAGATCATCTGAAGAGCGAGGCATGGAAAAAAGCCCACCGAACGCTTTGCTTCAGGGTCGCTCCATTCGCACAGAGCATCCTCGGTGATGAGGACGTCTTCCACGATCGAGACGAACATACGCAGCTCGTGAGGCAGATTGCTGATCTCTTCACAAAATGTTGGGGTCATCCAAGTATCAGCGGGGGTCCTCATGGAGGCGGAGGAGATGGCGGGGATAAAGGCCCGCCACGCCCACCCAAGCCGACCGGACCACCTGACCCGCCTGACATTCCGCCGCGGAACCGAGGGGTCGCGGTACATATCGGGGACGAAGATTTCTTCCTCGTCAAATACCCAAATCTCAATCCGATCATCTACGCGGAGGTGACGGTTGATGGCAGAAATATCGGGTTGAATCCGCGGTACGAAATCCCGCTTGGGAAATCGATCCGCGGAGATCACTGCCTGGACAAAATACTTTCGGCCGTAGGGATGCACAAACACCCTTACGATACCAAAGAAGCTGTCTACTATGCCGCGAATCTGCGCAAGCAGCTAGAACAGACGCGCAGACGAAAATAGTCCGCACATTCTTTCGTGTAAAAAATGAGCCGGCCCCGAGACGTTGTGGGCCGGCTTTTTTCATTGGTTCACGCATGCAGACAGCGCCTGAACGCGCGAATCTGCAAGGAAGAAAGTATGCGTGCATGGCTCCATGGAAGAACCACGGGTGTTCGAACATACACTGGCGAAGCAGCGATATTGCTACGATCCGAGCGGAGCCGAAGAAGATGTGTTGTTGATCCTCCCCATCCAGCTCTACGTTTCAGAATCAATTCTGCATCGCTATACCCGAAGGTTGTGAAGACACCGCTTGTTTCTGCAGCGTCCATCACGCGCTTGGATGTTGCTCGATGGGATGCTCCTGGAAGGAGATCAAAGAGCGTCACCATGAGGAGCAAGAATGAATCAAGATTGTGTTCAGCTGCAAGCGCGACGAGCTGTGCTCTCCGTTCTTCCGTGGTCTGCGACGTATCGTCTATGACAGCTTGCACAGAAACGGTGCATGGCGCTGTAGGTGGGGGTGCAGACGGAAACGTGACGGACGACGAGATGGACTGGGTATCGACATTCGCTACAGATGCTGATCGAGGCGCCTCGAGCAGCAACTCTGGCAGGAGACCGCGCTCGATAATCCTGCGCGCGTGCGTGTACTTCTCCAGTTCCGCGAATTCGGCTCTGATCACGCCGATCCGTTCATACAGAAGAACAAGCTCCTTATTCTGCGCATTCATGTTCACGTCGATCTCTCGAAGACGATCGACAAGCTCCGTCGCACGCTGCTGCGTGATGAGATCGGTGAGCTGATCTGATCGCAATTTTCCCTGCGTCGATTGCAAGGCATTGATGCGATCCAGCGTTTCAAAAATCTGCTGATCGAGCGCTGCGAGCAGCTCTTTGCGTGTCGCTATCGCTCGCGACACGTCGAGGAATATCGACGACTGTATTGCTGGTCTTTCAACGCCTGTGAATGCGGCAAGGGCATGCTCCGTTTCTGCGAGCTTTGTCTGCACATTCGCAAGCATCTGCTCCAAGATGGCTACTTGCGCCTCGAGGTTTTTCACGAGTAGAACTGACGTTTTCAAGGTGCATGGTGCCTTCGTGCTGGTCATGGCAATCATCCCTTTCCTCCATACTAAGGAACCTCTGAAGGGAAGATAGTAGTACACCCTCATTGGCAGAATCTGTCAAGAGAGGGTCGCCTCTCTTCAATCGGATTGAGGTTTTTTATCGCATCTTCTGCGCTCGGAGATAGTGGACGACAGCGACAAGCGCCCGCTCCTCAACGTCTGATAATGCGTCCTTCGAGAGAGTTGTGACGCGATCAAGGATGTCAAAGGCCTCGGTGGATGAGGTGGCAGCTCCTCCGCGCTGAAAGCGCGAGACAAATTCCCGCACCGTCTCGAGGAGCCGCGTGCCCGCTGGTTCCGCCTTCTCTTGCGGCGTGCGGACTTCCTTGCGCTCGCGCACGATTTCATCTTCCAACGCTTTGCGCAATTCGATGTCTGCGGCGATCCGATCTGCCGTTCGGAGTCCGCCATACCAATACGCGTTGAGCATCCGATCCACAACGCGCAGATGCGATTCTGAAACTTCATGCCTCAAAATGACATTGAGCGCATGTTCGAGTTTGCTGTTTGTCAGTTTGCGGATGGAAGCGACGTCGTGCGCCTTCGTGGATTTCAGAAGTTCCGCGATAACGCTCTCCGCTTCTTTGACTTCTTTCGTGACGATCTCTGCTGCCTGGGCTTCGATCTCGATGAGGGAAGGACGTGCGACGTTTGCGGCGATCGTCGCGGTGCTCGATGGCGTTCCGTCAACCGGAACGATGCGAATGCCGCCATGACCGTCGGGCCATGGAACAAATGCGGTTGCGTGCGCATCCTTCATCTCCGCGGCTTTTCCCTTGATATGAAATCCGGTCAAAATACCAGCCGGCAATCCCGCCTTCCGAAGCAGCGCACAGGTGATGAGCGCGAAATCCGCGCATACGCCAGCGAATTTCTTTCCAGTAAACGCAGATGGATCCGCGCGTCGCCTGAGATCCTCAAGCCGCTCCTCGCAGATCGCGATCTGATCTTCCGGCGGCTTGCCGACTTTCTCTCCGCTGACTTCCTGATTATTTACATCGTACCAACACACGCGACGCGCAAGCTCTTCGATGCGCAGAACCTTTTCTTTGGGCGTGAGGGATGTGAACTCCGGACGTTTGAGCTCCGCCTCGATGTCCTGCGGCAGAGGCGCAAGCCGGGCGGTCATCTCCTCACCGTGTGCGCGTTCGAATGTGCGTGTGAACCGTTCGAATTCGCGTTGCGTCACATCGCGCATGGGCTCGGGCACGGTTGACCGCTCAATGGAATAGAGAATACGGACGACTCCCGGGGGGACGTCAATCGTGGCTTCACCCAAGCTATTGACCGACGGTTCGATGGGTATTTCGCGATTCTGTTTCGTCAGGCCGCGCACGCGCTCGGTGATGAGCCGCGCATCAAGGGGGAGCATGAGGGATACGCGCCCGGCGCCGGATACGTCCACAAGCGTAAACGTCACTTCGCGCGCCGGATCAGGCGACTCACGACGCACAGGAAAATACACCTTTTCCCATCTTCGCGTGTTTGCGTCATAGCGGCCGTATATCCCCTGCGCGAGCAGTTCATCCATGTCTTCGCGTGTTTCAATGACTCTACGAGTGTCTGCGAGATTTTCACCTCCTCCGCCCATGAGCTCCAACGAGGATGTTTCTGCGATCATGTCTTGCGTTCTAGGAAGCTCTGCCCTTCCAAATGCTCCACGCAAACGATTCCATACAGATGGTTGTGCTTTTCGAGTCGACGGCACCATGTGCTGGAGCAGCCGCTCCGCGAGACGCTCGAGCGCGCGATCTGCCACGGCCGGGTTGGTTTCAAGAAACGCTTGCGCTTCCCCGCGATGTAAGAACACATCTCCAAGCAGGTCCGCATGGTGTTGCGTGAGCGATCCTTTCTTGAGCTCGGCTGATTGCGGATGTGCCTTTTGATGCGCTCTCATCCCTTCAAGAGTTGGATCGTGCACAAGATTAAGAAGATTGAGCTTCGATTGCCATGCATCAAACTGTTCTTCGATCTTCCACTCCGGCCGCAATCGCCAAACAAATGTGGTGTAATCTCCTGCGAGGCCTTTGGCGACAAAGCTCTTGTTCGCGCCTTCTGTGAGAAGTCGCTCGCGCATTGCCCATGCTTGTGGAGAATCAAGACCAGCGAGGCCTTGGGCGACAGAGCTCTTGTTCGCGCCTTCTGTAGGAAGTCGTTCGCGCATTGCCCATGCTTGTGGAGAATCAAGACCTGCGAGGCCTATGGCGACAT
>CAYHYU010000052.1:0-6003 GCA_964360885.1 uncultured Gammaproteobacteria bacterium
CGAAAGAAGAGCGGAACATCAACGCAATCACCACGGCGGAAGCAGATTTGCGTCGTGCCCTTGATCTCCCCCGTTTGGCAAAGGATGCTCGCGTCAAAATGGAAGGCATGACCCTCGATCTTTTGGAACAAATGGCAACGGCGCGAGTGCAAGTCAAAGGTCTACAGCATGTGTTTGAGACGCTACCCATGGCACGTCGTCCTGACAAAGAGATGCTTCATGCCGCCGAGGTCAAACTCGCAAAAGCAGGAGAAGCCGTGGAGGCGAGCTTTCACGAAGCGCAAGCCACAATCAATCATGTTCTCGAGACGTTGGATCAAGGTCTGGAAAATCCAGAGCTTGTGGAAGGGCTTGTGAGCACGATTCAGAACGGCAACCTGCGCGAGCTTTACCTCACGTCTTTTGATGAAGCCATGAAAGAGCTGAAGCGAGCCATTCTCGAGTTTAGCCAACTGCTCAAATTGGCTCCAAGCAAAGAATTGCAGGCGCGTTCAGAGGTTCGGGCGTTACCGGAAGCTTCTCGACGAGAAGACGAGTTCAAAGACCTGATCGCTCGCGAACAGGAACGGCTCCTCGCCTTCTTCGGCAAGGAGATCCACATCCCCACTCTCCCCGAAGGCATTACCGCGGACATGATCAAAGATTGGGAGACCAAGCGTTTCAAGCTCGAATACTGGCCTCGCGAAGACATGAGGGAGGATAAAAATTTCCCCGGTTGGAAACATAAGCCAGGCAGAAAGTTCACTCCAGGCCAGCAATACGGCATTGAGTTTTATGGCGAACGAGATCGCATCAAGAACCTACCAGACAACAAACAAAACGCTCATCTCAATGGCCTGTCTCCGACAGAACTGCCTGGTGCATGGGTCTTGAGGGATACACGGCCAAAGCCCAATTATCAACATGGCAATCAATCCTACGAAGACGACGCCCTCATTCAAGGCACTCTTCAGATCCTTGTGCAAAAAGGCATCTTGAATCGCGAGGCCGTAGACAGTAAACGCAACAACATTGATCCAAAAGTGTTCAAGAAGCAAGAGTTTTGGGATGAGCTCAAACTCGCACTTGGAGTTGATAAGATTCCAGGAGCCGTTGCCAGATTGCCACGCGTCATCGAAGCGAACGTCATGGGTCATGGCACTGACTTCCATGGTACGAATACATGGGAATGGTGCGAAGAATATTATCAGTCCGGCGGGCGTGTGGTTTCTGGCCGCTCTGACCACGGTGGAGCTTCGCGCGTCGGCTGGCACGACGATGCGCACGGCGGTGCTGGCTTTCGTCCCCTGATCATTTTTCCTTCACGGCGAGCATAGCTCGCCGTTTGGAGCTTTGGACTTTGGTACGATGGAACGGTTTGTAATACTCAAGCGTCGATATCTCCTCACACGTGATAGAATATCGGCACGGCTCATGCAATCACTCCCATATCACGCAGGCGTGGACTTTTTGGGTTTCGTCTGTTTTCCGTACCATTGCATTTTACGCACGAAGACGAAACAGAGAATGATGCGCAGGATTTCACAGAAAAACAAGATGTCATACGCCGGGCTTATCGCGCACGGAAGGACGCATGGTTTGATTCGAGCGTTGCAAGCCTATTTGTGAAGCTCAAACCGGTAAACCCGCACGGACGTGCCAGGCCCTTTTTCCGGTTCGCCAATGACCCATGTCGCATCCGCGATCTCGGTAAGCGACTCCGCGATCTCATCCGCCTTCCACCAATAATCATTCAATACAACGTAGACGAGATTGGATCCGCCGAGTGTGCCAGCATCCCGCGCGATGTTGCGTGACGGTTTTGTATAGGTCATTTCGAGATACAGCTGATAGAGCGGTCCGCCGGTCGGAATGGGATAGAAAAAGACGTCGCCGTTGTATCTCTTGAATCCAAATTGCGAGACGGCAGCGGCAGATACGCTTTGATTTGCGAGAACCGTATAGGTGCGCGAATTCGCGTCACGATCAATCGCGCGCACGGCTTCACGATCGCTTTCGCCAACGCTCCACCCATGGCCCGTGACTAACGCGTCGTGTCTTGGCAGCGCGTTTGTGCTGTGTGCGGTTGCGATCGCCAGAAATCCGATCACGAGCGGAATCAGCAGCGCGCGCGCGTCTGACCTCGCGCGATCGAGGAGCCATGCCCAGAACGGCATTGACCCTACCACGAGCAGGAGCGTCGCAAGCGTCGCAAGCCGTTCCGCGTAGTTGCCGCGTTCGTAGTCAATCAGAAACGCGAATTCACCCGCGGATTTTAAGATCGTACCGGAGATGAACAGAAGAATGCCGGAACCGAGAAGGAGCGCGTCGGACGTTCGTCTTTTGATCATCATGGTCCCACAAGAGCCAAGAAACCCGATGACAGGCAGCGATTGCGCAACAAGCGACGCCCATGCGGGCCAGAGGGCGTACCGATTGCCGATCCATGGCGTGAAGGATTGTAGAAGATCCCGCCATGGCCCGATTGTTGCGATCGCAGGCAGGTTCCATGTGATCCGCGTTCCACCGCGCACGGAAAGGATAGCAAAGAGAACAGGAATCGCTGCCGCGCTCAAGAGGACGAAGATCCATGGGAGAAGAATGGGCATGAGACGTCGCGAGCTGGGCGTCGTGCGGAATCTCTTTGCGAGAAGCATCGCGACCACAATGAAGAACAGCGGGATGCCTGCAAGCGGATGCACGGCGATGCTCCACGTCACGAGGATGATGGGAGCTATGAACGTGGCGACACTCGTTGAAGGCATGTCACTGTGTGCAAGAATAACTGCCGCGATGCCAAGAAGATACGCAAACGATTGCGGCGTTGTTGCGATGAATGGGGCAAGTGGAATCAGGGAAAGAGTGAACAGCGAATAGTGGGCAGTGAGCGGTTTTTTGTTCGTGTGCGCGATGTACATCACAAGCGGGAGGAGAATTGCGGCGGCGATTGGTACGAGCCAACGGTCGACGTGTTCGATCGGTATGCGCGCGGCGCGTGAGAGGAACGTCGTATAGACATACTGCCCGATGTAGTACAACGGTTTCGGATTGAGCGTTCCAGTCGCGAGAATTTGTTTCTCGCCGGCGATATGGAGAAATCCATCAAAGCCGTAGCCGAGGCGATAAAGGAGCGGCGCGATCACGGTTGTTATTGCGAGCGATGCGCCGGAGAGGAGAGTCGTGAGTCCGCGTGATCTCACGAGCCAGATGGAAAGAAGCGTGACGGTCCACGAGAGCGCGATCGCATGCAGCGTCCAGATTGGGAGCAGAGTCCATGGCGCGCGAATGGAATCCGTTGTGCCGGCGTTGAATGCGCCAATCATCACACCTGTCAGCGCGGCGGATGATATGCAGAGGAGAATGATCGCAGAAACGGCGCGCGGCAGCGTCCACGGTTCGTTCGTTTCTCGTTTCTCTTCTTTCGGATGCTCCGCAATCCAGAATGTGAATAAGTGGCACGCGACCATTGTGGTCGTTGTGATCCAGATGTCGGATATCGCATTCAGCGGATCGCCGAGATAGAACCAGATCGTCTGGCTCGTCGAGTGAAGCGCGGCAAAGAGAACGACCCCGATCATCGTACCCGCACACCAGCCGGCGCGCGGAAAGAGGCGTGTGCCGAGAAGGTAGGAGTGAAACAAGATGCCGCACAGCGTGATGAAATGGATGAAGAAGCTGCTTTCGAGATTGAGCAGCTTCGTTGCAATGAATACAGCGATGAGAAGCGCCCCGGACAGCGCATTCTTGTTTTTTTCATTCATATCAGGGCATACTGTATCATGTGACAGGCAGCGCATGCACATCCACGTTTTATGCTCATGACCAACGAAAACGTCACACTGTACTGGCACGACCGAGCCCTTGCGAAGTCGTTTCTCCGCCTCATTCCGCGCGACGTTCATCCGAACCATGTGACGATTTTGCGCGTGATGCTCACGCCATTCGTGTTGTATTATTTGTGGCTCGAAGCGTGGGAGATTGTTCTGCCGCTTTTCCTCTTCGCCGCGTTTACAGATATGCTCGATGGCTCGCTCGCGCGCGTGCGGAAACAGATCACGATGTGGGGAACGATCGCGGATCCGGCTGCGGATAAATTTTTGATTGGTTCCGTCGTCGTGCTCTTTGTGGCAAAAGAAGTGAATCCGGTCTTCGCGGCCGTCATCGTGGTGATCGAACTATTGATCGTTGTGGCTGGGATCATCCGTCATCGTCGCGGTCACCTCGTGAGCGCGAATTGGTATGGCAAGCTGAAGATGCTCTTTCAAGTCCTCGGCGTCACGGCGCTCCTCATCGCAAAGCTCTCTGGTCTCGATCTTTTTGTTCCGTTTTCCATCGGCACCTTTTCCCTCGCCATCGTGTTTGCGGTGATGTCACTCTTGACGTATGGGTTGTGAGGAGTTATTCTGCGTATATATGCTCAGCACGACCAAGCTTCGCGATACGCGTCAGCATGCTGTCAGTGCGCGTGGAGTACGCCAAATGTATCAGACAAGCCTCGAGCTTGCGGAATTGGCGGAAGACTTACTCGAAGATCTCGGTGAGTTTCAACCAGATTTTCTCAAAAAAGTAAAAAAATCTTTGCAAGAATACCGTCAGGGGAAAGCGCGAAAAGTCCATTCGGTTCTTGAGCTCATGTGAGAATCTCGCAGTATGCGAGACGTTTTTGTCACGCCGCAATTCAAAAAGGAAATCAAGCGTGTTCCACGGGAAGTCCTCATTGGGGTTCACGATCTGATTGCAATTCTCAAGAAAAATCCAACAGACCCAACACTGCGAATAAAAAAATTAGCGCAGATTGATCCCTCGGCTTGGCGTCTACGCATTGGCTCGTATCGTCTCGTGTTTCGTTACGATCAAACAACGCTCACGTTACTCCACATTGCGCATCGTAAGGAGGTATACCGTAGACTTCTATAGCATTCCGTCATCGTGTTTGCGGTGATCTCTTTATTGACGTATGGGCTGTAGATAGGAGCAAAGGTATTTTTCTTGCGGAAAAATTTATTTCTTGCTATACTATCTTGCATGAAATCCGAGCATATCCTCACAAATACGGCAATTTTTGATCCGGCGAAAGAAGGCGGATTTGTCGCAGAGCCGATCATCACACGAATCGTCGCTCCTGACCCGGCATAGGTTATAGGTATGTGCGTGTCAAAATGACCGAGAGAGAAATGATCTATTTTCTTCGACGAGTGATTCCGAAATTCCTTCTTGATCTCTACCACCTCGCTTTCTCTCGGCTTGCGGCGGCGTGGTATGGCAATCCATCGCGTGAGATGATCGTCATCGGTGTCACGGGCACGAACGGGAAGACGACGACTGCGTATCTCACGGCCAAGGCGCTCGAGGCGTCTGGATCCAAAACGGGCTGTACGACCACCGCGCTGTTTAAGATCGGCGAGCGCGAGTGGCTGAATGACACGAAGATGACGATGTTAGGACGTTTTGCGCTCCAACGTCTCTTGCGCAAGATGGTCACAGCCGGATGTCGTTACGCCGTCGTTGAAGTGTCGTCGCAAGGCATCGTCCAACATCGCCATCGCGACATCGTCTTTGACGTTGCCGTCTTGACCAATCTCACCCCCGAGCATCTTGAAGCGCATGGCGGGTTTGAAAAGTACAAAGCGGCAAAGATCGAATTGTTTCGACACGTCGCGCATCGTCCCATCAAAATCATTGGAGGCAAGACGATCCAGAAGCTCGCGATATTGAATCGCGGCGACGCATATGCGAAGGAGTTTGCATTGCCCGAATTTGATCAGGTCGTGTGGGTTGACGCCGATGCGTCGCTCGTGCTTCAGATCCCCGGGCGAGCAAATATCGAAAACGCATCGCTTGCACTTGCAACGGCCGAGGCGCTCGGCGTTTCACGCGATGCGGCGAAGAAGAAACTCGAGGCCGTGAGCGGCGTGCCCGGGCGGTTTGAGAAAATTGACGAAGGCCAGCCGTTCACCGTCATCGTGGATTACGCTCCAGAACCCTATGCGTTGCGTGCGTGTTACGAGACGATCGAAAAGATTC
>CAYHYU010000053.1:0-5890 GCA_964360885.1 uncultured Gammaproteobacteria bacterium
GATGATGGCATAGCATCTTGCGTTTCTTTGAATGCTGGTTCTGGAAGCGAGAGTGTGCGTGAATGCGCGCGATCTAAGGTTAATTCGATCAGCCGCTTCGTCCGCTTCTGATCCGCTTTTTTCCGCGATGAGAGTGCCTCAACTTCATGCAAACGACGTTTGATGATTTTCAGCTCAACATGCACTTTTTGATCTGCGTTCGCCGTAAGTGATGCCTCGATATTCTCAAGCGTTGTGCGAACGCCATACAACGGATGATCTGGGAGAACCGCATCAGAGGCATACGCATAAGCAACCGTTCCGCTTCCGACAAGCGTGAGTACGGTTGTTGCGCTTACAGCCCATTTCCAGCTGGAAATCCACCATATCGGGTGGTTGAGCTCGTGTTTGAGCTTTTTTTGAAGCACACGCACAAAGCGCGGAGATGGATCCGCGTGTGCCCCGAGATCCCTCAATTTTTTTTCAAGAAGCCAATTCATACGGTTTCAGTAAAAGATACAAAGTTTCTTCACTTTTGTTTCAAGATCTTTCTAAGACATTTCAGGGCCCGGTGTGTCTGAATGCGAAGCGATCCGGCTGTTTTTCCTATTTTTTGAGCGATATCTTCATAGGGCCATCCTTCGAGGTATTTGAGCCGGATGATCTCCGCATCTGTTTCCGGAAGCTGCTTCAGCGCCTCGAAGAGCCGCCGTTCATCATACGAAGCGCTCAAGATTTCCGCCCAGTCCACGCGATCCCAATCCGTGTTTTCAATCGCTTCCAGAGCCACAGACGGATGCTGTTTCTGCATGTGGTTGATGAGATGATTGCGAGCGATCGTATACATCCATGCCGATTCACTCACCGCCGGATCATAACGATCAAACGCCGCAAGCGCCTTCAGGAATACGTCTTGCGTGAGATCCTCCGCAAGCTCCTTGTTTCCGTTCACGCGATAAAAAATAAAACGATACACGCGCGTGACGTGTGAGCGATAGAAGGAGGGGAAATGTCGGCGCTCCATGAAGAGAGATTACAGCCCCGTTTCACGCAGATTCTCAAGCGATCGACGTTGATCTTTTGTCGGTCTACGTGGAACCATCGGTTGAACCGTCACGAGATGATCTCCTCGCCCGTGTGATTGGAGAAAGGGAAATCCTTTGCCGCGAATCTTAAAAACCGTTCCGGGCTCCGTCGCCTCGGGGATTGTGAGAGAACCGCGTCCGTCGACTGTCTCGATCTCAACAGTACCGCCAAGCGCCAGCATGGAGAAAGGAATGCGCGCCGTGGAACTCACGTCATTTCCTTCTCGCTCGAAAAGCGGATGCGATGTGACGTGGATATGCACAAAAAGATCTCCGGCGCGCCCTCCGCGTCCCGGATGTTCGCCTTCGTGTGCGATTTTGAGCGTTTCTCCGTCGCGAATGCCTGCGGGGATCGCCACGGCGATTTCCTTTGTCTTTCGTAGAACGCCCGTTCCACGGCAGTGGGCGCAAAGACGCGACGGTTTGGATCCTACGCCGTCGCATTCCGGACATGTCGCCGCCTGCTGCATCATGCCGAAAACCGTGCGGACGGATTGGCGCACCTGCCCTCGGCCCTCGCACGTCTTGCATGTTTCGACCTTCGATCCCGGCTCCGCGCCTGATCCCGAGCACACGGAGCATGCTTCGTGTTTGTAGAGTTTCACGCGGCGTTCAACTCCTTTCACGGAATCGAGAAACTCGATCGAGACGTCCGTTTCAATATGTTGGCCATGGGACGTTGCGCGTGAACGGCGTCCACCGCCCATTCCAAACATATTTCCGATCACGTCGCCGAAATCGCCGAGATCATCCATGTTGATGTTGAACCCTTCAAAACCAGAAGATCCCTGTGCGCCGCTTCCGAATCCGCCTTGCTCGAATGCCGCTGATCCGAATTGATCGTAGTGCGCGCGCTTCGTCTTGTCGCGTAAAATTTGGTGCGCCTCGTTCACGTCTTTGAATTTTTTTTGATCTCCGCCTTTGTCAGGATGATGCTCGTGCGCTAAACGACGAAACGCTTTTTTAATCTCGTCTTCGCTCGCGTCTTTCTTGACGCCAAGGATGGCGTAGTAATCTTTCTGCGGCATGTTAGAGTGTCACGCCTTGGGTTTTTCTCCCTCGTATCTCATTTTCTCCCATTGCTCGAGTGTTTTTTGAAGGGTCACGATCAGATCTTTTGCGGTGAAGTGATTCAGAAAAACGCGCGCAACGAGCTGTGCCTGATTCATTCCGTGCGCATGCACGTGACTCAAGAAATCAACGACGACATCGCGTTCCTGCGACGTCACGGAGATCGCGTTCGCATAGCGTCCTTGCAGCACTTTTGGATCCGCTTGGACTGTCACGTTGGCCTGTGTGGGATCGGGCATGCTATTTTTGCGTAAATTCCCCTTCCTTGGGCTCCTCCTTCTGTTCGCCGGTTGGGCGTTGCTCGTCCCGACGTGAAGTCGGGATCCCGGCCGACGTGTCGGGATCGGGCGTCGTAGCGGCATCATTTTGTCCCGCCTCTGGCGGGATCCCGCTTTCCGTTGTATTTGTTTCAACATTGTGGCGGGACTGTTTTCGATACATCGCCTCACCGACTTTTTGGGCGACTTGCGCAAGCTCGTCTCCGGCTCGTTTGATCGCCTCAACATCCTCACTTTCTTTCAGCTTCTTCAGCGCTTCGAGCTTTTCTTGCACGGGCTTCTTTTCGTCATCGGAAACGTCTTTCGCCTCCGTGAGCATCTTCTCGGTCGTATAGATCATGGACTCTGCCATGTTTTTCGCCTCGATGAGTTCACGGCGCTTCTTGTCTTCCGTCGCGTTCATCTCCGCATCCCTCTTCATTTTTTCGACCTCGTCTTTGGAAAGATTCGTGGATGCCGTGATTGTGATTTTTTGTTCCTTATTCGTCGCTTTGTCCACGGCTTGTACGGAGAGAATTCCGTTCGCGTCAATGTCGAACGTGACTTCGATCTGCGGGATGCCGCGCGGCGCCGTTGGAAGTCCGGAGAGGGTGAAACGGCCGAGCGATCGGTTGTCCGCCGCCATCTCGCGTTCGCCCTGAAGCACATGAATTTCCACCGACGTTTGCCCGTCCGCCGCGGTCGAGAAAATTTGTGATTTCGATGTCGGGATCGTCGTGTTGCGCTCGATAATTTTCGTGGAAACCGCGCCGAGCGTCTCCAATCCGAATGAGAGCGGCGTCACATCGAGAAGCAGCAGCTCTCCCTTGATGTCTCCTTGGAGATTTCCGGCCTGAACCGCGGCGCCGAGCGCGACGACTTCGTCAGGGTTCACGGAAATGTTCGGTTTTTTGCCGAAGAATTTTTCAACGGTCTGCAGCACAAGCGGCATGCGCGTCATCCCTCCGACGAGGATCACTTCGTTCACGTCAGAGGAAGAGAGTTTGGCATCCGCGAGCGCTTTTTTGCATGGCTCGAGCGTTTTTTCCACAAGCTCGCGCGTGAGTTCTTCGAGTTTCGCGCGTGACAGTTTTATCAAGAGATGCTTCGGTCCGTTCGCATCGCTCGTGATGAACGGCTGATTCACCTCTGTGTCGATCGCGCTTGAGAGTTCAATTTTCGCCTTTTCCGCCGCCTCTTTAATGCGCTGGAGCGCGAGCGTGTCTTTCGAGAGGTCGATTCCCTCTTGCTTCTTGAACTCGCCTACGATCCATTTGATGAGCACCTGATCAAAGTCATCGCCGCCGAGATGCGTGTCGCCATTCGTCGCTTTGACTTCAACCGTATTCTGATTCGTCGTCGCGTCGAATGCGATCTCCAGCACAGACACGTCGAATGTGCCGCCTCCAAGGTCGTACACGACGATCTTTTCGTCTTTTTTTCGGTCGAATCCGTAGGCGAGCGCAGCCGCCGTCGGCTCATTGATGATGCGGAGAATCTTGAGTCCCGCGATTTCACCCGCGACCTTCGTGGCCTGGCGTTGTGAGTCATCAAAGTACGCGGGAACGGTGATCACGGCCTCGGTGATCTTCTCGCCGAGCCGCGCTTCAGCGTCCGTTTTGAGTTTTTGGAGAACCATCGCGGAAATTTCTTCCGGCGAAAGCTCTTTCCCTCCCATCATCACGCGCACGCCATCTCCTTTTTGAACAAGTTTGTACGGGAGCCATTTGAGATCACGTTGAATCTCCACGTCGTTCCACCGGCGTCCAATGAGCCGTTTTACGCTAAAGAGCGTGTTTTCCGGGTTCACGACCGACTGACGTTTTGCGATTTGTCCGACAAGCCGCTCGCCCGTTTTCGAGACGGCAACGACGGATGGCGTGGTCTTCGCGCCCTCGGCATTTTCAATCACTTTTGGCTGGCCGCCTTCAACCACGGCCATGCATGAGTTGGTCGTTCCAAGATCGATTCCGAGAATTTTAGGCATACAATACAGAATGGAGAAATGAGAAGCTAAGAATTTTTTGTCGTCTGTGTATTGATGGCGATCTTTTGTGTCGCGGGAAGTTTCTGTTTCGCAAAGATCACCCTGAGAATCCCGTTATCGTATGAGGCCTTTGCGCTGTCTTCGCGTACGCTCGGCGGGAGCGTCATCTGGCGGACGTACGTCCCAGAACGGATTTCTTTGTGGTAGTAGTCCTTCTCGTCCACCTCTGTTGTGCGTTCAGATGATCCTTTCATCGTGAGCAGACCGTTCTCGATCGACAGCTCAATTTTTTTCGGATCCACGCCAGGCAAAGACATCTCGACGATGACGGCGTCTTTCGTATCATACATGTTTACGGATGGAACGAGATTCGATCCCACAAAAAAATCGGACGGAGTAAACGGTTCAAAGAATGGTGACCAGCGGATGAGAGACATACGGGGAGAGATGCGCGACTCGTGCGTCGCAAGGTTAGAATTTTATTTTGCTTTAGAGATGATCACTTTTGCGGGGTAGAGGAGCTTGTCGTTCAGCATCCAGCCGTTTTGGACGACAGAAAGGATCTCTCCCTCGTTCTTCTCCGTCGTTCCTTCCTCGCTGATCGCTTCATGGATTGTCGGATCAAATGCGGCATCCGTCGGAATTTTTTTCACGCCGATCTCCGCGGCCGCCTTGTCCCAGATGCTTTTTACCGCGTGGAGCCCTTTCATCCAATCTTCAGGGATGGACGCTGGCGCATGCACAAGCGCGGCATCGAATTGATCGATGGCGGGAATGAGTTTGATGAGCAGCGACGCGTGTGAGAAGTGCATCCATTCGTCGCGCGCTCGCTCGGTCTCTTTTTTCAAATTCGCGTAATCCGCCTGCGCGCGTTTCCATCCAGCGAGATACTCGATGCAGTGGGGACATGGCGCATCGTCGTTCGTCGCATTCATTTTTTGTGTTTCGTCCATAGTGGTTACTGTAAGATATCTTTCGCTGCGTTCAAAATCGCAATGCCATGACGATAATCCATGCGCATCGGACCGAGAAGCGCCACAAGCGTGCCATCTGCGAGCGTGAGCATCACAGAGCCGCACGCATTGCCAAACGGGCAGTCGTGGCCAATGAGAGCGATCGGAACGTCGTAGGTCGTACGTCGGATTCGCAAAAGTGCTTCGTCAAGATGGTCGAGAACTTCTCCGAGCGTCACGATGCTCGTCTGATCAGAAAACTCTGGTTGCGCGAAGAGATGCGAGAGCCCCGTATAAAAGGTGTCGCGCTCTTCGAGTCCGAGGAGGAATGCATTTCCCGCCATCTCGGCCGCGCGTTTCGCGAAGCTTTTTGGATCACGCGTTTTTCGAAGCTCCTGCTCTTCGCGCGTGGGCAGCGGCACGCGCTCCATGAGATCTTTGAGGTAGAACCGATACCCTTTTTCCGTTGGCACGCGGCCGGCGGAGATGTGCGGCTGAAGGAGAAAACCGCCTTCTTCAAGTTCCGCAAACCAGTTCCGAATCGTCGCCGGACTCACA
>CAYHYU010000054.1:0-4914 GCA_964360885.1 uncultured Gammaproteobacteria bacterium
GTCTGTCAGAGGAACAGAGGACTTCCGCGTTTGGCGCATAACTTTGTCGAAAGCTTCGTTTTACGCTCACCGTAGCGCTGCTACGCCTCGCGCACATACTCGCTTTCTTCTCGTTCTGTATCCAAATGCGTAAGTCCTACGATGGACAAAGGTGGAACGTTAAAGGCAAATTTTTTGACGTTGAGAGGAATTCATGGCTATACTATCCGCATATGCCAGCTATTGATTGGTCAGAAATATTCGAACAGTATCGCGGCCAATGGGTTGCGTTCGCGGACGATGAAAGGACGGTCGTCGCAAGCGGCTCGACGGCCGAAGTGGCGTGGGACAACGCGCGACGCGTTGGATATGCGCAACCGATTCTTACACGAATGCCGAAAGAACTCGTGACGTATGTCGGTGCCGTATGAAATTTTCATACAAACGTTTTCCGAATGGCATCATTCGACCGATTATTCGTATCAATCTCGAACACGGAGGAATGATCTTGCCTCATGAAGCGCTTATTGATTCCGGCGCGGACATGTGCATCTTTCACGCTTCAATCGGTCGGATCCTCGGATTGAATGTAGAAAACGGAAAACCAGCCCGGGTCGCAGGGGTCACCGGAACGATTGAAACCTATTACATTCACCGGATCACTCTTCGTCTTGGCGCTCAAGGTTTTGAGACCGACGTCGGCTTCCTTCCTCGAATGTCTGACGATGGTATTGGTATTCTCGGACAAATAGGTTTTTTCGATCAATTTGCGGTAACATTCGATTACCGAAATCAAGAAGTTGAGCTCCTCTAAAAATATCTCTTCAAAAACTCCCCTGTTACACTTTTTGGATTTTGCGAGATCTGTTCCGGCGTTCCTTCGGCGACGATCCTCCCTCCCCGATCCCCTCCCTCCGGCCCCATATCAATCACCCAATCCGCGTTCTTAATCACATCGAGATTGTGTTCGATCACGACAACGGAATTTCCGCGCGCGACGAGTTTGTGCAGCACGAGAAGGAGCTTTGTGATGTCCTCAAAGTGGAGACCGGTTGTCGGCTCGTCGAGAAGATAGAATGTCTTGCCTGTGTCGCGCCGCGCGAGCTCGGTTGAGAGTTTCACGCGTTGCGCTTCGCCGCCGGAAAGCGTTGTCGCGGATTGGCCGAGCTCGATATAGCCAAGGCCGACCTCTTGAAGAATCCGCGTTTTATCGTGAATCGCGGGAATATCCTTAAAAAATTGATTCGCCTCTTCAACCGTCATGCGCAAGACATCAGAGATATTTTTATTCCGATACTTCACTTCAAGCGTCTCGCAATCAAATCGCCGGCTTTTGCACACATCGCACGGGACGTAGACGGTTGGAAGAAAATGCATTTCAATCGCGATTTGCCCGTGGCCTTCGCAGTGCTCGCATCGCCCGCCGGGCACGTTAAACGAAAAGCGGCCGACTTTGTATCCGCGCATGCGCGCTTCAGCGGTGAGCGAAAAAAGTTCGCGCACGTGATCCCAGACGCCCGTGTATGTTGCGGGATTAGATCGCGGCGTGCGTCCGATGGCCCCTTGATCCACGTCCACGACTTTATCGAGCCAATCAATCCCCTCAATCTTCTCGTGCGTTCCGGGCTTTGCCATCGCACCGTGGAGTTTTTGCGCCATGGCGCGATAGAGGATGTCTATGAGGAGCGTGGATTTTCCGGAGCCGGAAACGCCCGTGATACACACAAATCGCTTCAACGGAATTTTGACCGTAATATTTTTGAGATTATTTTCCGCGGCTTTGCGAATCGTGATGAATTCTTTGGACGGCGGCCGCGGATCGGCGCGTGGGATTTCTTTGTCTCCGCGAAGATACGCGCACGTGAGCGATGTTTTATTTTGGAGCACGTGCGGCATGGGTCCAATCGCGACGATCTCGCCGCCGTGCTTCCCAGCACCCGGGCCGAAATCCACAAGAAAATCGGAAGATGCGATCGTATCTTCATCATGCTCAACGACGATGATCGTATTGCCGAGATCGCGAAGTTTTTCGAGCGTCGCGATCAATCGCGCGTTGTCGCGTTGATGGAGGCCGATCGTCGGTTCATCGAGGACGTACAGCGCACCGACGAGACGTGACCCGATTTGAGACGCAAGACGTATGCGCTGCGCTTCGCCTCCCGAGAGCGATCCAGCGATGCGGTTCAGCGTGAGATAATGCAGACCAACGTCGAGAAGAAATTGAAGACGTGCGAGAATTTCTTTCATCAACGGCTCCGCGATGGTCATCTCCGTCTCCGTGAGATCGAGATGGTCGAGATGCGCGTAGGCCGCGTCAATCGTCATGGACGTAACATCGACGATGCTTTTTGCACCGATAAAAACATGCAGTGCTTCGGTGCGGAGACGCGCGCCGTGACACGCAGGACATTCTTCTTCGGAAAAAAGTTCCTTTGTGCCGAGACCGTTGCACGTCTGGCATGCGCCGTATGGCGAATTAAAAGAAAAGAGACGCGGCTCAATTTCCGGAAACGCAAAGTCATGTTTTGCACAGGAAAATTTTGACGACATCACATGCTCGGACTCGTCATCGAGGACCGCAATCATGGCGTCGTTGCCGCGATCAAGCGCGGTCTCGACCGCTTCCGCGAGGCGCGAACGCAGATTCTTGTTGCTCTCGACAGGCCACGCGAGCGGAATGCGATCCACGACGAGTTCGATCGTGTGCTGCTGATAACGGGTGAGATTGATGCGACTGCGTAAAGATTTCCACGCGCCGTCAAGACGGATTTCGAGAAAGCCGCCTTGATAGAGATCTTGCAATAATTGATGATATTCCCCTTTTCGTCCGCGTACGACCGGCGCGAGGATGACGATCTCATTTGTCGTATTTTGCGATTTTCTTTTCTTGATCTCCTCGGGTTTCGAGTGGATATCTGCCGTTCGTTTGAGGATCACATCCACCATCTCGTCCACGGTCATCTTGTTGATTGGCTCATCGTCAATGGGACAGTGCGGACGGCCGATGCGCGCAAAAAGCACTCGGAGATAATCGTAGATTTCCGTGATCGTCGCGACCGTGGAACGCGGGTTTGCGCTATGCGCTTTTTGATCAATGGAGATTGCAGGCGAGAGTCCTTCGATTTCATCCACATCTGGCTTATCCATCTGACCCAAGAATTGCCTTGCGTATGCGGAAAGCGACTCAACGTAGCGGCGCTGACCTTCGGCAAAAATCGTATCAAATGCAAGAGACGATTTACCGGACCCGGACACGCCTGTAAACACAATCAGCTTGTTGCGTGGCAACTCAAGAGAGATGTTTTTGAGGTTATGTTCCCGCGCTCCGCGGATCACGATTTTTTCTTGCATAAGCAAATACGGCCCCGGAAGGTTTCACAGAGTGTACAGTGCGTAGTGTACAGTGTACAGTTTTGCGATGGAATCTAAACGGCCAAAAGTAATTTCCTCCGAAATCGTCTACGAAAACCCACGGTTCAAGATACGCAAGGATTCACTTCTTTGGCCTGATGGGCGACGCGGTGATTACTATCTCGTCGAAGGCCGTCCTTTTTGCATCATCATCGCGGAAGAGAACGGACAAATTCTCATCGAGGAACAATATCGCTATCAAACGGATAGCGTGCGGCTCGAGTTCCCGGCAGGAATGATCGAGAATAATGAATCGCCGGAAGAAGCCGCCTCGCGCGAACTGCTCGAGGAGACAGGATATACAGCAGTCGAAATCACGCAAATCGGATCATTTGACGGCTATGGCCGAATCAAAGGTCATGTGTTGGTTGTGCGCGGGCTTGTAAAGCATTCAGAACCAAAGCTTGATGCGTCGGAATTCGGGCTCACGAGTCGTTGGATTCCCATCGAGGAATTTCGCGCTCTCCTCGCGTCAGGAAAGATTACGATGTACGCCACGCTTGCTGCATGGGCGTTGTATTCTGCGACGCGTTGAGCATAAAACGCAAAACGTCGGACATGAATCCGACATTTTTTATGCGGGCTCAAATACAGCGACCTTGACGCTTTCACCTGTTATGTGCTATAAAAAAAGATTCTTTTGGACCGCGTGCCACTGATGGCGCGTGAAACGATGGAAGGAAGGTACTCATGAAGGTTCGCACATTCACAAGCCATGTGACCCATACTCTCTCCGATGCATTCCAGAGCATCGAAACGCAGATGGAGGAATCCTTGGGCGACGTCGATCTCAAAGAGGTGCGCGATACCCTCTATAGGAATGTCCCTATCGTGGAGGGAGGTCCTCCAACGGGGCAGACACTGGTCCGTGTCGTTCTCTACGAACCGAAATAGTAGAAGCGTCGAGCCGCAACCTACTCGTGACCTGCCCGTGTCTGTCTGACCGTATGTCGGTCAGCACGGGCGGGCAAACTTTTTTCACCTATTGAGGTGTTTTTTTGTTACACGAAACGTAACTCGACGAGGACAACTCTTGTCATTTCAACATTTCAAAGCTATGATCCCGTCACAATTCATTCGCCAGGAGAGGTCGCATAGTGGTCGAGTGCACTTGCTTGTCCCGCTTGCCCCGCAGCGCGGGGCGGGCGGGATCCCGCTACGCGGGAGAAAGCTTTAAAATCTGTATGGTGACATTCTCCGTTTACATTCTGCGAAGCGACAAAACTCATCATTATTACATCGGTTCTTGCGAATCGGTGTATCATCGTCTAGCCATTCATAACGCTGGTAGTGTAAGGTCTACGAAAGCTGGTATTCCTTGGAAGCTGATCTGCACGGAAAGGTTTGTATCACGTAGTGAGGCCGTACAACGAGAACGGAAGATTAAATCATATAAAGGTGGAGTTCTGTTCAAAAGATTGATCGGACTTTGGAAGGACGGTTTACACGGAGAGGTCGCATAGCGGTCTAGTGCACTTGCTTGTCCCGCTTGCCCCGCAGCGCGGGGCGGGCGGGATCCCGCTA
>CAYHYU010000054.1:5014-5778 GCA_964360885.1 uncultured Gammaproteobacteria bacterium
TTGTATCACGTAGTGAGGCCGTACAACGAGAACGGAAGATTAAATCATATAAAGGAGGCATTCTGTTCAAAAGATTGATCGGACTTTGGAAGGACGATCTACATGGAGAGGTCGCATAGCGGTCTAGTGCACTTGCTTGGAAAGCAAGCGACCCGCAAGGGTCCGCGAGTTCGAATCTCGCCCTCTCCGCCAGCATAATTAAGTATCGCGCAACTCACATGCCTCGGTATGTGCGAGTTCTGTGCGGTATCAATTGTGACCAGCAAAGCCGCCCGAAAGGGCGGCTTTGTCATAGATGGTAGAAGGGGCTAAGCTTGGGTCTGCATATGGACTCCCCCGAAGAACTGTTGCCATTAAAAGTCACCATCCATACCTCCTTCGAAAAAGCGAGTGAATTTTATGATACCGATAACGGTCTATCCCTTTTTGAAAGCGAGGCATCCCCCGATCTCAAGGAGCTGGCTAACGGATTTCGCAATATTGTTACGGGGGAGCCTGGCATGGGTAAGACGACTCTGATGAACGGATTGAAGGTCATTTTCGAGGAACGTGGGTTCAACACACAGACCGTGTATTTGAAAAGAAGAGATTGCGTCTCCTTGATAAATACTTTTCTTGAAAGAGCAGTCGAAAAGCAGAAAGTTCTATTTTTAGATGGTCTCGACGAAGTTAGCGGGAATGAATTAGATGCGGTAGTGGAAAAAATTAAACTGGCATATCCGCTTGACGCCAGCTCACACCTTTCAGGCATGAGTCATCTGCTG
>CAYHYU010000055.1:0-5699 GCA_964360885.1 uncultured Gammaproteobacteria bacterium
CACACAAACGTCAGGTTGTTCGTGTTGCCATTGAACGCTTCGTTCAGCGCACAGGTGGAAAATTCTCATTCAACGGCACGGCTCCGCGTACGTCGACCGAAGCGCTTACGATGGAATTCCGTCGCACGATAGGGATTCTCTCCTCGACTTCTCGAGAGACCTATCGCAACGCCCTATCACATCTGCTCAACGCTTTGCACGATCCCAACGCCCTTCCAGAGACGGAAGCGAGCATGTATGCGCAAGCGGCCTTGGAAATACTCTCTCGAAGTTTTCAGGGAAGCGATTTGTCCCTCACGGAGTTGAATGACATGCGAACCGATCTGACGGATGATCAAAAAGATTTTTTTGATCTGCTGCAAGCATACAAAGAAATCCAACGATCCGCGGCGGTGAAAGACGTCAATGTGCTAAAGCTCATCGCGGATCGCGATCGCGATTTGACCGTTTCGGAGACGCAAGCTCTTGTGAGCCGTCTCACGGCGCAAGGCGCAGAAACCTCTACACGGAAGCTGATCGCAGAAGCGCAGGTTGAATTTAAGCAAGAACAGGCAAATCTTGATGCGACCGTAGCCGATGTGGAGCGTGAACTTGCTTTGACGCGCGGAGAGGTCAAGGCGGCGGAAGCTGGCTACGCCGTGATCGCAGAAGGAGTCACGGGGCAGAACATCCTCGCGCCGATCGCGGGAACCGTTTCGGCGATCTACAAACGGAACGGAGATCATGTGATGGCGGACAATGCGGTCGCGAGCGTGAGTCAGCATGGCTCGCAAACAACATTCGTGCGTTTTCGCATTCCCGGCAATATG
The DNA here is from genome assembly GCA_964360885.1 of uncultured Gammaproteobacteria bacterium. GTDB lineage: Bacteria > Patescibacteriota > Patescibacteriia > 2-12-FULL-60-25 > 2-12-FULL-60-25 > CAITMG01. The sequence goes on from CAYHYU010000055.1 coordinate 810, forward strand.
CCAAAACCGGACGTGGATGAAACGGTGACGATCGAACGAAGTGGATATTCGTTAGAAAAAATTCAAGGCGCAATAACGGGAGTTGGAGCGGCGTTGGATTCCGCCGGCGCCTACATGGCCGAGGCGAAATTAACGAAAGAGACGGACTGGCCCGTGCACGTTTCCGTGCGCGTATCCCTCATGCGCGAGCGACCAACGATCTATCTCCCGCTATCCGCAATCTGGTGGAATGAGGAAGGGATTCCACACATCTGGACGAGCGCCTCTTCTTCCACATCTACGGCTCAAGTGATTTCTGTTGGCCGCGTGTTTGGAGATCACGTCGAGATTTTGGCAGGCGTGGTGTCTGGCGCCAAATATCTCGTTAAGGCAAACGATGCTCGGAACGGTGGAGAAATGGGTTCGGACGCGCACACAACCGAACCATCGCCAAAGAAAAAAATCGGAACGGATATGCACGGCGGCGATCATAGCGACTAACCTGTATGTTCGATCACATCATTCGTTGGTCGCTCGAGCATCGTATAACGGTTCTTGCGGTTGCAGGATGCGTCTCGCTTGTGGGCGCGTGGAGTTTGTGGACCATGAAAGTTGATATTTTGCCTGATATCAATCGTCCAACCATCACGATCTTCGCAGAAGCCGAAGGGTTGGCATCGGAAGAGGTGGAGCGATTGATTCTCACACCCCTTGAAGCGGCAATTTCTGGAACGCCAGGCCTTGAGCGTGTTCGTGGAACCGCTTCGTTTGGCCTTGCAATCATCAATGCAGAATTCGGGTGGGGAACAGATACGTTCCGAAATCGTCAGATCATCCAAGAACGTTTCTCCCAAAGTCAACTGCCAAATGGAGTGAAACCCGTACTCGGACCCGTTGGATCAATTATGGGTGAGATCATGTGGGTCGGATTAACATCATCCGCCGCAACTTCGACGAGCGATATGGAGCTCCGAACCTTAGCGGACTGGACGATCCGCCCCGCGCTCTTGCGCGTACCGGGCGTTTCCACGGTCCTCGTGATGGGCGGCGACGTGCGGGAATGGCAAGTCAACGTGAATGCGGAACAGGCCAGGCGTTATGGGGTGCATTTGGAGCAGATCAATTCATCGGTCAGTGCATCCCTTGCGAATAAAAGCGGCGGCATTCTCGTTCAGAATGGAAAAGAATTTCCGATCCGTATTTTGGTTGCGTCCGATCGAGTGGATGCCTTGAAAGAATTGGCCATTGGTGAGTTTGAGGGTCGGCCGGTGAGATTGGCGGATGTCGCCTCCGTCGTCGAAGGACCGAGTCCCGTGCGCGGGAGCGCTTCCATCGATGGAACCTCAGGCGTGATCCTTCGCGTTGTGAAGCAACCGGATGCAGAAACCCTGAACGTCACGGCGGAGATCGATCGCGTATTGACATCGCTACGCGCCAGTCTTCCATCCGGTGTCATGATACAAAACGATCTCTTCCGGCAGGAATGGTTTATCCATTCCGGTCTGAACAACGTTCTTGATGCTCTTCGAGACGGAACGATTCTTGTTGTGATCATCTTGATTCTGTTCCTCATGAATCTCCGTACGACGATGATCACGCTTGTGGCAATTCCGTTAAGCATCTTGACCGCCGCGATCGTGTTCAAATGGTTTGGATTCTCGGTGAACGTCATGACGTTAGGCGGGCTGGCCATTGCCGTTGGAGAACTTGTTGATGACGCGATCGTGGATGTTGAAAACGTATTTCGCAAGCTCCGAGATTGGCGCGCAACAGGGCGTATCGAGAAATCAAAGGAAGTGATATTCCATGCGTCCAGCCAAGTGAGAAATTCGATCGTGTACGCGACGGCTCTTGTCGCGGTCGTTTTTCTCCCGGTTTTCTTCATTCCGGGCGTGGAGGGACGGCTTCTGACTTCTCTTGGGGCTGCTTACCTGATTTCACTTCTCGCATCATTGATCGTCTCGCTCAGCGTGACGCCTGTTCTGTGTTCTCTGCTCCTCCCGAATGCTCGTGGAAAAAGCCATGAGTCAGAAACGTCGTTTGTACGATTCTTAAAAAAGAGGATTGAGCCGATTATTTACTGGACCATTCGTCATGTTTATGTGGCATTGTTCATGATCGTCGCATCCTTGGTTGTCTCAATCTTCTTGTATGCCAGCGCTGGCAAAGAAGGAATTCCTCCGTTTAACGAAGGATCGGCAACCGTTCTGATTCTTCTGCCGGCCGGGACGGATCTCGCCACATCGAATACGTATGCCGCGCGCGTGGAGGAGGCGCTTCGTCACATCCGAGGCGTACGGCGCGTGAGTCATATTACCGGCAGGGCAGGGGTGGATGCGCATGAAAGCGGAACGAATCGAAGCGAGATGCAGGTCGTGTTTGAGCCCGGAATGGAAAAAGAACGCAAACGATTATTCCTCGACATTCAAACGAGCTTGAATCAATTCGACGGTGCGGAATTTAGTTTGGGGCAACCCATTACGCATCGCGTGGAAGAGCTCCTCTCCGGTGTTCGCGCACCAGTCGTCATCAAGGTTTTTGGAGATTCGACGCAAGATATGCGCACGGCCGCAGAAATGGTCTTACGAGAGTTAAGAAGAGAATATGGCATGAAGAATCCCCAAATCCAAAAAGACGTATTTGTTCCGGAGTTCCGAATCTTCGTGGATCGCAATCGTCTCGCCGAATATAAACTTTCGGCCGGCGCAGTCGCGCAAGATCTTGAAATGGGGCTCATGGGAATGCCGATGGGACAGGCGCGCGTTGGCCCAGCGCTCGTTGATGTGATCGCACGATATGACGCGGCTTCAAAAGGGAATATCTCTTCCCTCCGCGATCTCGCGCTGCCATATACAGGCGCAGAATCTTTGTCCTCAGCCGCAGATGTGCGGATAGAGGCTGGGCAAAATCGTTTCAGTCATGACGGGGGAAAACGGACGCTTGTCGTCAGTTCAAACTATCAAGGAACAAACATCGTTGGCGCGGTTGATCAAGTGAAGTCGCGAATTGAAGCCGAGCGCCTTCCCGTGGGCGTGACGCTCTCTTTTGAAGGAACGTATAAAAGCCAAAAAGAGAACAGTCAGCGTCTGATGATCTTGCTTGTGATCGGCCTGATCCTGATTTTCGGCATTCTGTATCACGGATTTCGATCCGTCTCTCTTGCGCTGCAGATCATGCTCAACATTCCAACGGTATTGATCGGCGGGATGATCGGCATTTGGTTGACCGGAGGCGTTGTTAATTTAGCGCACCTTGTTGGATTCATTTCGCTCGCCGGAATCGTCTCACGAAACGGCATCATGCTCATCAGTCGAATTTTGGAGTTGCTCCGAGAGGAACAGACGCCGTTTGAACCACAGACGATCGTGAAAGCTACGCTGGAACGCGTTGTTCCCGTTCTGATGACCTCGCTTGTGACGGCCTTGGCACTGATCCCCCTGATGCTCGCGGGCGATCGTCCAGGAAAAGAGCTTCTGCATCCGCTTGCGATCGTTATCTTTGGAGGGCTGATGTCATCGACCATCATATCCTTGTTTTTGACGCCAGCGGTCTTCTACCGTTTTGGAAAACGAACGATTCAGAAACAGGGAGCATCTCAAATATAACTCATCTATGACTCAATATATGAACTTCAATCTATCAAAAAAGCTCTTGGTAGCTTTTTCTGTCACATTTCTCACCCTTGTTCCCGTCGCGTCCTTCGCGATGGAAAAAGCGATGCCAAAAAATTCCGTCGACGCAAAAAATATGAAAGCATCTAAAGAGATGTCAAAAAAATCCACATCGTCGATGAAAAAGATGGGCGGCATGATACAGAGCATGGGAGATACGGACGAGGAGACGCATCTAAAGAAGATGAGTTCGATGGAACAAATGAAGAAGGATAAAAAAACGATGGAACAAATGAAGCGACCTCAAAAGATAGATTCCAAGAAAAAGATGAATGGAATGAAAAAAAGCAGTTCTGCGAATCGTCTGAAGGTTGCCATGAGTGATACGGATGAGATGGAAAATGAAGAAGGGATGGATTCCATGAAACAAAAAAACGCCCGGATGAAAAAAATGGCAAATATGCAACGCATGCGGAGAATGAAGACGGCGAGCGCGGTCGAATCGCGTCCCGTTGCCTCCGTAGGAATGGGAAAAGACATGGGTCAAGAATAATCATTCTTCTAACAAGTATGACTATTTGAAATATCAAAAAACGCTGATTATCGACAGCGTTCATGATTCATTTTGAGCATTGTGAATCTATTCGTTTTTAACGAAAGTTTGGCAAACTTCCGGTCTCCATCTCGGCAAATTCAATCTTGACCACTCAAGCATTCCGCCTTGTATGCTACTTAGATCCTGCGTGAAAAAGTGATTTTTCAGTCAGGATTTACAAGAAAAAATTAAGAACGTATTGTCAATGTATTCTCTGCGACCTTGAGTCGATCCTGAAGCATTTGGCGCGATTTGAGGTAGGCGTAGACGGTATTGATATCGGGAAATATTTGTTTGCCGACGAGCAACCAACTTATTGCTTTAAAGAAAGTATCTTTTTTAGATCCAAGGACATCATATGAAGGAAAGGCGTCTGGATGAGCCCCCATCTCCCGAAGGATGCTTGGAAGAGCATTCCGAACATCGTCATCAGGCTTTTCAAAATCTGGAAAGAGGATAGATTGAATCATTCTTACTGCTTCTTCCGGTTCTCTCCGTAGTGATATTAAGAGCTTCTGCAATGCTTCGTCAGACTTCAGCGATTGAACGAGCGCGTCTTCGTTATTTTTTGCCAAATATAACTCGACGGAAGAAAGATAGATATCAGGCGTGATCGTTTTGATCAATTTTTTATTCAGAGACGCTAATTTTTTAGCCGCGAAGCGGAAACCGCGGGGGCTTGCCCCCGCGATGGATAGCGTATTC
>CAYHYU010000056.1:0-5587 GCA_964360885.1 uncultured Gammaproteobacteria bacterium
AACCCCGCCTGCGGCGAGTGAAACCGTTACGGCAAGATATTCCGAACTCGGCGTCACGGTGACATCGTTTGTTGATGTGACGATCCGATAGATATGAAGCATCGCTCTGAATGGATACGGCCGATCGCTGTTGGAGGATTCATTGGCATCCTCTCTGCAGCTGGTTTGTTTGCGGGAGTGTTGAATACATGGAGCATGCGCGTCACAGATCGACTTTTTCTCGCGGCTCCAGCAGACAGGCGCATCGTGATCGTCGCGATTGATGACGCATCGCTCGGGCAGATTGGTCGCTGGCCGTGGCCGCGAACGGTCCACGCGAAGATTCTTCATGCGCTCACGGATGCCGGCGCCAAGGCGATCGGATATGATGTGAATTTTCCCGAGTCGTCGAACGTAGCAGACGACAACGATCTCGCCGAGGCGTTGAAACACTCCGGACGCGTTGTGCTTCCGCTCGAACTTCAGCTCAAGATCGAGCGCGGTCGGATGACGTTTGATCCCACGAAGAACGTCTCTCCGATCACGTCGCTTTCATCCGCCGCCGCGGCAACGGGGCATAGCAATACGCCGCCGGACGCAGACGGCACGGTTCGTCGCGTTCCGTTGTCCGTTCGTGCGCCTGATGGTTCGCGCGTCCCCGCGTTCGTCACGGAATTGCTTCGGCTCGGCGGTTTTGAGCGCGATCTCGGCCTCGCACCCCTTGATTCGAATGGCCGCCTCCTTGTGAATTTTTCCGGCGCGCCGTTCTCTTCATTTCGTACCCTCTCCGCCGGAGATATCTTTCGTGGCACGGCGAATATCGATTCGGTGAAGAATGCGATCGTGCTCGTCGGTTCAACGGCCGCAGACCTTCATGATTCGCTTCTTGTGCCCACATCCTATGGCATCCCGATGCCCGGCATCGAAATCCATGCGTCCATCGCACACACGATCATCAGCCATCGGTGGTTGCAGCGCATTCCTCCATGGATCAGCGCGCTTGAACTTGTCCTCCTCGGGCTCCTCATCGGATTTTTATTCTCACGCATACGCGTGCGATGGAGCGTTCCGATCCTTCTCCTCTTGTGGATCGCGCAGATCGTTTCCGCATTTGCGCTGTTTGACCGAGGATGGATCGCTGAAATCGTCTGGCCTACGATCCTCTTTTTCTTTGCGGCAGCGGCCGTTACGCTCGAACGCCGGATCATCGCAGATCGCGAGCGTCGCGAGCTCAAGCACGCGCTTTCGAAATATGTTTCGCCGTCCGTCGTCGAAGCGATTCTCAAAGATCCATCGCGGCTCAAGCTCGGCGGCGAGCGACGGCGGATGAGCGTGCTCTTTTCCGATATTCGAGGCTTTACCACGATCTCCGAAGGGATGACGCCGGAGAAACTCGTGCAGGTGCTGAACGTGTATCTCAATCGGATGACGAATCTCGTGTTTGCGCAAAATGGCGTGCTTGACAAGTATATTGGCGATGCGGTGATGGCGTTTTGGAACGCGCCGCTCGATCAACCAGAACACGCGACATTGGCGGTCGCGACGGCGCTTGACATGCGTGATGCGCTTCTCGACATGAATCGCGCGCAGGCGTTTGGCGATCTCGAACTCCATATCGGACTCGGCGTGAACACCGGCGACATGGTCGTTGGAAACGTCGGCGGCGAGTCGCGATTCGATTACACGGTGATCGGCGATCATGTGAATCTCGCGTCGCGGCTCGAAGGGCTCACAAAAGAATACCATGTGGACATTCTCATCACGGAAGCGACCATGAAGGATCTCGCGGGCGAAATCCTCACGCGACGTCTCGACAAAGTCGCGGTGAAGGGGAAGAGCGAGCCGATCGTCATTTACGAAGCGATGGAACGGTTGGCATCGGCGGGGGAGCCGCTTAAACTTCTCGCGCGGGATTTCGAAGCTGCGCTTGAGGCGTACTTTCGCCGCGAGTTTCAAGACGTGGTGACGCGCTGCGAACGGATGCTCTCCGCGCATCCGGGCGACGGGCCATCGAAAAATCTTCTCGAACGCGCAAAACAGTTCATCGAATCTCCGCCTCCAGACGCATGGGATGGAACGTGGGTGTATACGAAGAAATGAGAGAGTATCTTAAGGAACCTCTGAAAAACGCGGCTCGACTGTCTTCGACGCCGAAGTCGATCTGCTCGTGCTTCCCTCGTCAACTCCTCGACGTATGTTTCCCGACGACGCTGTGCGTGTCGGGATCCCGACAACCCGCTACGCGGGTTCGTCGGGATAATACTTTACGTCTGCGTCGTTTCCTCTGTCCCCGCCTGCCTACGCCTATCGGGTGTGTCGGCATTGGCGGGCAGGCAGCACGTCGCACCTCATCGTTTTTCAGAGGTTCCTTAGTCTATAGTCGAAAAACTTGGCTCAATAGAGAGAAAAATGAGGTCATGACCTTGACAAATTGGCAATTGTATGCTATAAACAAATCGCCAAATGAGGTCGTACGTCACGGCTCTCACGGCAAAAGGAGTACATTGTCATGAAAAAGATCGGGTTCATGTTTCTCGCGATTGGGTTCTTGCACCTCGGTTTCGTCTGGGGCGTAAACCTCGACAACGGACCAGTGTTCAAGACGCTGTTATCGCTTACGCCCATCGGCTACACTTGGCTCTTGGCTTTTGTTCTCGGCGCCGTGCTCATCAAGCTCGACGCCATGTGGCAGGAGGAGAGGAGGCAGGAGGAGAAGTTGAAGAGGTGAGATAAAGTCCGTGCGCGGTGCATGTAAGAAGCTCGTCCATGTCTACGCCTTCGTACCGACGCAGACGACCTGACTGACTGACTGACAACTCAAGCGTCTTAAGCCCGGCAGAGGATTACACCTCTGGCCGGGCTTGCTGTTTACAACAGAGCTTCGCGGCCAAGCCCAACTTTTTTCCGCATAAGTTTCATTTTTTGTGACGCCAGTTCTTTTGCTGCGTCGCGGCCAGCGTCGAGGATTCTTGTAAGCTCCGCTGGATCGTCGAGAAACTGATGCAGCCGCTTTTGAATCGGCGCGAGCATCGTGATCACGGTCTCGGCGAGCGTTTTCTTGAAATCAGAGTATCCCTTGCCTGCGAATTCCCTCTCAATCTCTTTCATCGTTTTTCCCGTTGCATGGTGGTAGATCGTCAGGAGGTTTGAGATCGCGGGTCGTTCTGTCTCGTCATAAGAAATCGTTGAACCGGAATCCGTCACGGCGCGACTGATTTTTTTGCGGATTACGTCGGGCGAATCCGTCAACGCGATATAATTGTTTGGAGAACTCGCGCTCTTTGACATCTTCACGGTCGGATCATCAAGCGCCATGATGCGCGCGCCCATTTTTTGTACAAGCGGCTGCGGGACGACGAATGTCTCACCGAATCGCGCATTGAATCGTCGCGCGATCGTCCGCGTCAATTCAAGATGTTGGAGCTGATCCTCGCCAATCGGCACGACAGTCGTGTCATAGAGGAGGATATCCGCGGCCATGAGAGCAGGATAGGTGAAGAGACCCGCGCCCACGTTTTTGTTTTGTTTTTTTGATTTATCCTTGAACTGCGTCATGCGCTCAAGCTCCGCGATTTTCGTCAACGTGCCAAGAATCCATCCGAGCTCCGCATGTTCCGGTACCTCGCTTTGCACGAAAATGTGACAGCGCGCCGGATCAATGCCAACCGCGAGATAGGTCGCGGCGACGTTCAAGATATTCTCGCGCAGCATTTTTGGATCTTGCGGCATGGTAATCGCATGCAGGTCCACGACGCAAAATACACAGCGATAGCGATGCTGAATTTCGATCCACTGCTTGAGCGCACCGATGTAATTGCCGATGTGGAGGTTCGCCGTCGGCTGCACAGCGGAAAAAAGAAGGTCTGGCATATCGAGTGGAGGTTATCCCGCCACTGCTATTTAATCAATCAATGGTAGGCGGGATTCCGCCACAGGCGGGACAGGTTACACGTTCTTCCTCTCCGCTTTCGTCTGTCCTCGGGAGGATTTGAACCTCCAATAACAGGTTCGAAGCCTGTCGTGATATCCATTTCACTACAAGGACAGACGAAAGTTGACGGGGCTATTCCATCTTGCTCGGGGCGCTGAGGTTCCACTTTTTTTCCTCAAGCCCCGCTTCGGCGGCGGCGACTTGGGCTTCCTGCTTTGACGATCCGCGTCCGACGGCAATCATCGCTCTGTCAAGAAAGACGCCGACCGTAAATTCTTTCGCATGATCCGGTCCCTTCTCCTCAAGGACTTTATACACGGGCGTGACGCCGAGAAGCTCCTGCGCGGTTTCCTGGAATTTGCTTTTCGGATCCACATACAGCTCGTTTTTCAAAATGAACGCAAGGTGCGAGAGAATATGCGTATGAATAAACGTGCCAGACGCGACCATTCCGCCATCGAGATAGATCGCGCCAATAATCGCCTCGATCGCGTTTGCGAGAATATACATGCGCGCTTTTGTGCCGGCATCGCGCTGTTCGCCCTTTGAGAGAAGCAGGAACTCCTCGAACTCAAGCTGTGTCGCGATCCCCGCGAGCGTTTTCGCGTTCACGAGCGCTGCGCGCCAGTTCGTCAGATCGCCTTCCGGGTTCGCGAAATTTTTGAAGAGATATTCCGTCACGATGAGCTCGAGCACCGCATCGCCGAGAAATTCAAGCCGCTCGTTATGCGTGTACGGAAAATCCGAATGCTCGTTGATATAGGAGCGGTGCGTCAGCGCTTGAAGAATGATTCCGCGATCTCTGAATGTGTGCCCAAGGCGCTTTTCGAGAATATCCAATTGTTTGTATGGGTGGTCGGTCATGTTTCTGTCGGTGTTTTCTCCCCTTTTTCTTTCGGAGCATCTGCGTCCTTCGTCATCCCTTGCGCGATTTGATTTCGGAACACTGCGCCGAGCACGCCATTGACGAATTTGCCCGACGATTCGCCTCCGAATGTTTTTGCGAGCTCGATCGCCTCGTTGATGGCGACTTTCGATGGAATGTCCGCATCGTGTTTCAATTCATACGTCCCAATGCGGAGAACATTCCGATCCACGACCGTGATTTTTGGCAGCGGCCAATCGGGCGCAAACTGCGTGATCGTCGCGTCAATGTCCTCACGGTGCAGAGCGACACCCATCACGAGCTGTGTTGCGAAGGATTTCTCGTCCAGTTGCGGCGCGAACTCTTCGAGATTGCGCGAGATGATCTCATCGGACTTTTTCGTGAAATCATGAAAATCCCATTCGTACAGGGATTGAAGCGCGATGGCGCGTGCGAGATGGCGATTGGACATAAAGAGCAAAAGGTCCGAGTGAGATGATCTCTCACATCTTTTTTTCTTGTCCTTTGATGTGAATTTTGTGGCCGCGATATTCCGTTGCTCCTGGCGCCGCATGATGCGAAAGGTGGAACGAGCCGCTCTTTGCATCCTTTGCGATCATGACCGGGCGCAACGCAAAATGCGACGCGCGGCGGCGTTTGTCTGAACTGGTTCGGCGATGTCCGGGAAGACCCATAGAAGTAGATCAGGAACGTCTTATTAAGAGAGTAGCAGAAAAGGGGAATGGTGGCAAGTGATAGACTTGTCCAATGCAAGATGATCCCCAAATGGGTTTCCGATTCCAATGCAAGAT
>CAYHYU010000057.1:0-5476 GCA_964360885.1 uncultured Gammaproteobacteria bacterium
AGCATCTGTTCTATTTTTGTTCGTGCCTCCACAATCGTCAGTCCGGCGAATGCCTTGCCGGCCTCATCGAGCATCCGCGCGTCCGACCCAATGACTTGGATCGTCGAAAGATCGTGTCGCTCCGCCATCTCCGCATCAATCATCGAATGTGCCGGGGTGACGCCGAGCGCACCCGTGCCGAACTCTGGATCAACCGCGTCGTCAGAAATGATCTTGACCTCGAGGCGTTTCCCGCAAAACGTGGGCGTGAATGTTTTGCCGACGTATCTCGTATAGCGTGTATCATCGGGATGAACCGCAACAGCCGTGTCGCCAAATTTTGTCTCCGGTCGCGTCGTTGAAATTGCGATGGGAAAATCAGCGTCGTATGTGAATGTCAACAGTTTTGCCGTGACTTCTGTGGTCAGCACTTCATCGTCCGAGAGCGTTGTCTGAAATTGTGGATCCCAATTCACAATGCGATGGCCGCGTTCGATAATGCCGTCCTCGTACATCATCTTGAAGACCTCGAAAACGGCGCGGCTGCGCGCTTCATCAAGCGTATAGCGTTCGCGACTCCAATCGCACGACGATCCCATTTTGCGCATCTGCGCGCGAATCGTTTTTGCCGACGCATCGGCAAACGCCACAACCTTCTCCAAAAATTTTTCGCGTCCGAGTTCGCGCCGCGGATCCTTCATCCCACTTTTTATCAACTCTTGTTCAACTTTCACTTGCGTTGCGATCGCCGCGTGATCCGTTCCGGGGATCCACAGCGTCCGTTTTCCGCGCATCCGATGGAAACGAATGAGCATATCCTCGATGGCGAGCATCGTCGCGTGACCGAGATGGAGCGTGCCCGTCCGATTTGGCGGCGGCATGACGATGCAATACGGCTCTCCCGCCTGATTCCGTTCAGGGAGTGTGTCGGGATTGAAGGCGCCGGAATCCTCCCACGCCGCATAGATTCCGTCCTCAACAAAAGAAGCGTCGTACGTCTTAGGCAAATCTGCCCCGAGTGTCATCGAGGGGTCTGGGGATGCGGTGCGTGTGAACGAATTCATCGTCAAGAGGTCAACGGACATATGTTACGTTCTCGAAATGATTTGATCAATCTGTCAACTTCACACATGACAAAAGATACCCTGAAAAAACCGGCACCCCTTGACCGCACGCTCATGCACCGATACACTACTCCATCCGCTTCCCAAGCGGTTTCACATGGCACTCACGCACGAACAACAGGCGATCGAGTTCATCACGCGCGCCAAGCGCATTCTCGTCGCCACACAAGAACATCCAACTGCCGACGCACTCGCGGCGGTTGTTGCGTTGGTCGCGTTTGTAAAAAAGCTGAAAAAAAACGTGGACGCGGTCGTGCCGGGATATGAGGCGAAAGCGCATCCGGCGTTTCTCGCGACACATGAAGAAATTCGTGGCGTGACGGGCGCTATGCGCGCATTCAACCTTTCACTTGACGTCACAAAAACGCCTTTCGGCGAACTTCTGTACGACGTCAAGGAGGGAAAATTAGACATCACGGTCGTGCCGAAATCCGGTGAGTGGACGCCGCAAGATGTCGTATTCAAACACGGCGAAGATCGATACGATCTTGTGATCGCGCTTGATTGCCCTGACATGGCATCAACGGGGCCGCTGTTCCGCGAGCACGCGGACTTCCTCCATCGAACGACAGTCATCAACATCGATCGAGATCCGGGCAATGAACACTGGGGGCAGTTGAATCTTGTAGATCTCACGGCCGTTGCAACGACCGAGATGTTATGTGGACTCTTTGACCAGTGGAATCGTCACGTGATTGATGAAGACATCGCAACAGCGCTTCTCGCGGGGATGATCGCAAAGACGAACTCGTTCCGCACGTCAAACGTCACACCGAAAACGCTGCATGTCGCGTCTCAACTCATCACGATCGGCGCGCGACGTGAAGAGATCGTGCACGGACTCTGGCGTACACGCTCGATTCCGACATTGAAGCTCTGGGGTCGCGCGCTCGAGCGTCTTCGACAAGACCGTGCGCTCGGGCTTGTTTGGACGTCGATCTCACGGCAGGATTTTCTTGAAGTGGGGGCGGATCATACGACATTGAACGGCGTCGTGACCGAACTGCTCACCTACTCGCCCGAAGCGAAAATCATCGTGCTCGCCTATGAAACGGATGAGGTCGCGCAAACGGGCACGTGCGTGACGATTCACGTCTCGCCACCGCATTCTGCCGCGAGAATCGGCCGTGTGTTTGGCGCGACCGGAAGTCGAGACCGTGTAGATTTTTGTCTCGCGCCGGGGCAGTCGCTCGTCGAGGGAACGAGGATGGTTGTGGAGAGGATTCAAGAAACAATGAAGAGTCCAGTTCTCTATTCATGAACAGGTGAGCTTCAAGGCAATTCTGCTATACTACGGGCGATGCCTCATCGCATTGTCATCGTTGGCGCCGGCTTCGTCGGGCTTCCTGCGGCGCGAAAAATCGCAGCGCGTCTCGGAGACGCGGGCGACGTGCTTCTCATCGATCGCAAAGATCATTTTTTGTTTGCGCCGCGGCTGGTAGACGCACTCGCGGGCGACGTGCGCGAAGAACAGATCAAAACTGACCTCCGCCTCATCGCGGACCGCTGCGATTTCCGATTTCTCCAGGCCGATGTCGAGCGGATCGACCGCTCACGCCGCGAAGTCGTGATCACGCGTTCAAAAATCCCGCATCGGACGCAGCGCATCTCCTATGACCTCCTCGTTCTCTCTCAAGGATCACGGACGTGTTACTTCAGCATCCCGGGAAGCGAAGAAAAAACTGTCTGCCTCAAACGAATCGAAGACGTGTATCGCATCCATGAGCGCATTCATGAGCTCGTCGCGAAAGCGGCACGAACGCGCACCGCAGGCGAGGCACGCGCGCTGCTCTCATTCATCGTGGTGGGCGGAGGCGCAAGCGGCGTGGAATCGCTTTTCGCGCTCAAACGCTATCTCGAACGACACTGTGGCACGCACGCACCGCGCCTTCGCGCATACCTTTCTTTCGCGCTCCTTGAAGCCGGGCCGCAGATTCTGAATGGCTTTCCACAAGCAATCGTCGCGGGCGCGATGAAGGAACTCGAACGAAATGGCGTGCGTGTGCATGTCGGCGAAGCCGTGTCCTGTATCGAAGATCACTGTGTCATCCGGAAAGAAGGCGAGCGAATGCCGGCTTCTCTCACAATTTGGGCGGCGGGGATTCTTCCCAACGTGATTCCACTCTCACCCGAAGTCCATCGCGATGCGCATGGCTGCCTGATTACCGACCAGTATCTCCAACTTGAGCCGCGTATCTTCGCTGCTGGTGATGCGGTGACGCATCAAGCTCGAACCGTCACGGTGCCAAAAAATGCCCAAACGGCGATGCGCATGTCACATACGATCGTCGAAAATGCGATCCGCTCGCTTTCCGGAAAATCGCTTCTCCCCTTCCATTACACCGCACGTGGCAGTATCCTTGTGGTTGGATCAAAAGGATTTATCGATCTCCGGGCGTTCGCGATCAAAACGCGCTTCGCCGCACTCCTTCGAGACCTGTTCTACCGTTATCGCCATTGGCAAATGACTCGCAAATAATCCATTCATTTCTCTTTCTCTTTCTATGTTCAAAGTCCTCTCCTTCTGCCGCTCGAAAGAACAATGTACCGACGTCGCGCTGCTCATTTTGCGCCTCACGATCGGTGTGATCTTCATTCTCCATGGCTATGGCAAGTTGTTTGGAGACGCTCCAGGTATGGTGGCATTCACAGGCATGGTGGCACAGCTCGGCTTTCCAGCTCCGGGATTTTTTGCCTACGCAGCCGCGCTCTCCGAATTCTTCGGTGGTATCGCGCTGCTCTTCGGGATTGCGACGAATATCGCCGCGCTCCTCATCGCGGTCGTCATGCTCGTGGCGCTCGTGGGCGTGAAAAAATTTGCGCTCCCTTCGGCGGATATCGACTTCGCACTTCTCGCGATTGCGATCGCGGTCTATGCCATGGGTCCTGGAAAATACGCTGTAAAATTACAAAAATAGAGAACTTCCTTATACTCGTTGCCGCAGAGCTTCTTCGAGAATCACGGCGGCCGCGACCGACACGTTCAAACTTTGGACCATGCCGCGCATGGGAATCGTGATGACACCATCTGCGAGGCGAAGGAGATGGGGAGACGCCCCCTCATGTTCATTCCCGACTGCGATGGCAATTTTGCGACGCAGATTCCATTCCCACTGCGGCTTTCCGTGATCCGAGAGCGCAGCGACAAGAATGATAAACGTGCGGCGATGCAGCGATGCGACACATGAGGAGACGGATGTCCATCGCCTGATCGTGAGCCACTTCACCGCCGAAGCAGCGGATTTTGTTGTGAGTTCACGAAGGCGCGGACCGCGGCTCGTCGGATACACGAGATGCACTTCGCCGACCCCGACCGCATCGCAGGTGCGAAGAATCGCGCCGAGGTTGTGCGGATCATCGACGCGCTCGATGATAACGGCAAGAGAAGCAAATCGCCGCTTCTCGACATCTGAAATCTTTTGCGCGCGTTCAGGCGTCATGAATCTGCGTGCACGCACTCTATACCTACCTTGGAATCAGCCGTTGTTCGAGTGCATTCATGCGCGTATTCATTTTTGAAAGTTCGCGCTCGACGCGAGAGAGATCGCTGTTTTTGACTGCTTCCGTATGCGCTTCGACGGCCGTATATGCGATCGCGCCGGTAAGCACAACCGCAAGACCCGCGGCGATTGCCGCTGTCCAGACGTGCGTGACCCCGCGCGCAGCGGTGATGATCTATGATCTCGCGAATGCGACGTCGGACCGACATATCTGACGCGACATGCTGTGGCGCAACCGGAGTGGCCGCAAGGACCGCAATCCGCCGCATGGATCGGACCGGAGGGAAGCGGAGAATTTCCTGCCGACCGGCCTTGCGTACCGACAGCCGCACGAGAAACGCGTTGTTGTATTTTTGCTTTGGCCATACGAAGAGAGAAGGAACGTTAATAATAAATAAAGATGTTACAGGAAGTATAGCACATTTTTTGGCTGTCAAGAAAAGCAATGGCCCTTGCATTGACACCGCGTTTGGAATTCGATACATTCTCGCCACGTCATCGCGGATGATGTATCACGCGATGTGAGACAATACAAGACGGACGGCAAGCTTTCGTGAGAGCGTCACATGAATCCCGCACCAATCGCTGATATCTCGGGCGCGTAGCTCAGTTGGTTAGAGCGTCACATTGACATTGTGAAGGTCAGAGGTTCGACTCCTCTCGCGCCCACCAAGATCAAACTTTCAGGAATTTTGCCAACGGATTTTGCCGCGCGAAGCGCGGAAAGGTATGGAAACACTGGCTCGCCGCGCACGGCGCGGCTCGCCAAGCGCAGGTTCGAGCCAAAGATTTCTTTGGCGGCAACCTTCTTTTGAAGAGGTTCTTCAAGCAAGTGTGTAGTAAGCGGGCGCGCCTGATTACGGCAGCATGTTG
>CAYHYU010000058.1:0-5150 GCA_964360885.1 uncultured Gammaproteobacteria bacterium
GTACGCAAACGCCCCACGACTTTTGCGTTGACGCTCCTGGAGGAGATGGCATGCTCATGATCATCTCCGGCGCCATGAAGTACGGTGTCCCCACGATGCCCCCGGTTCTCGTGAGCGTTGCGCCGATCGTTAACTCGTCTACCGGCTTCTCGGAATATCGTGCGATCCCAAGATCCGAGACCTTGATCGTGCGGGTGTTGTCCGGTTGGACGACGATCAAGATATTCTCTGGCTTCAGATCACGGTGAATCACATGTTGCTCATGGATGGCTTGCATCCCCTCGCAGATCTCCATGACGATCGTGCACAATGCTTGAATGGGCACGAGCGACGTATCGATCTTCCCCGTGATGGCATGACGCCCTTCCTGCCATGCCTCGAACTTGTCGAGACGTGTCTCGATGAGGTCACGAAGATTCGCTTCGGCCTCGACGTACTCCATCACCGTAAACAAACGGCCTGCCTGATCGCGCCCGAATGCATGCGTCGCGATCACATACGGACTTGAGATGCGCAGTGCGATCCGCGCTTCTCGTTCGAATCGTTGCACGAGATCCGGATTCACGGCGATCCGCGCGTGCATGAACTTCAGGGCAACCCTTTGTCTGTCAGGCGTCGAGATGGTGACGCCTTCATAGACCACGCCGAATCCGCCTTCGGCGATCTTACGAATGACTTCGTAATTTTTCCCCGTCGGGAACCCTGTTTTTTGGTTGTGATGACAGATCACGATCGGAAGCGTTTCAAAAATCGACGGCGACACTTGTTCTTCTCGCATGTCCTCCTCCGTGAGGTTTTTGAGGTTTTCTGGGTGTTTTCTTTCGTTGTCGAAGAACGGTTAACGATACAGCACATCCAATACTGTGTCAAGAAAATGGTGAAAACGATGGCTATGCCTTTGTCACGGCGACATGGACTGTCTGTCCGTCGAATTCCAACGTTTCTTCGTGCGCGGGTGTGGCGGCGATGGATTCTCCGACCGACACACGTATCGCGCCCGTTTCTTTTCCGAGGTCGGACGCGAACGTTTCGAGAAGGGTACGAACGGCGGCGTCATCCGTCGTGAACGAGAGAAGGATGCGATCTGATGGGGCGAGTCGAAGCGATTTCCGCAGATTCATAATTCGACGAGAGAGTTCGCGCGCAAATCCCTTCTTCTGTAATTCGGGCGTGATACGCGTGTCGAGTTCGACGGTCCACGACTCGGCTCCGGAATCCACGCCGCTCGCGATGATCACTTGTTCAACGTTCGTCTCATCGCGAAGAAGCGAAAGAAATTCCGAGCGCGACGTGACGCGCGATGCGCGCGATGCATCTGCGAGTTTTACCGTGAGGGAGGCAAGCGCCTGCCGAACCGGAATTTTATGCCGGCTTCGAAGCTCGTGCGCCGACGCTGCAACCGCACGCACCCACGTCATGTCGTCGAGAAGCTGCGCATCGATGAGACGACGATCCGCCTTAGGCCAACGTTCGAGATGTACCGACATCTTCGGTCCGTTCACATCCTGATACAACTTCTCGGAAAAAAATGGCGCGAACGGCGCAAGAAGCTCTGCAGTCGTGAGAAGCGCTTCTCGAAACGTGCACAGCGCATCCATGCGTTCGTATGAATCATCAGACTTCAAACGCTCGCGTGACCGACGGAGCCACCACGTCGAAAAATCATCCACCCATCCGCGGAGCGGCCGCGTAGCAGCGATGAGATCATACGACTCCATTGCCGACGTCATCTCATCCGAGATTCTTGCCAGACGCGCGAGAAGCCATCGGTCGAGCACGTGTGCGCTTCTCGGTTTTTTTCTGGCGATGATCTGCTGCCCTGCGACGAGGAGATAAAATGCACGCACATTCCAGAGCGTGCCGAAGAGCGTCCGCTGGATCGTTTCGCAGTCGCGCTCGGAGAAATTCAGCTGTTCGGCCGCGACAACGGGAGATGAGAGAAGATACAGGCGGAGCGTATCCGTGCCGAGACGCGTCATGAGATCCCATGGATCCGGATAGTTCTTGAGCGACTTCGACATCTTTTTTCCGTCTTCCGCCATGATGAGTCCCGTGACGAGCGCATTGCGGAATGCGGGCTTGCCGGCGAGCGCGGTTGCGAGCACATGCATGCTATAGAACCATCCGCGCGTCTGATCCTGCCCTTCGGCGATAAAGTCCGCTGGAAAATGCGCGTCAAACCATTTTTTATGCTCAAACGGGTAATGCATCGAGGCAAACGGCATGCTCCCCGACTCATACCAGCAGTCAAAGACATCCGGGATCCGCGATGCGCGTCCGCCGCAAGCGCACGTGACGGAGATCTCGTCGATCGCCGGACGGTGGAGTCCGAGGCCATCTTTCCCACTCTGGATCTTCGTTCCCGAAGCGCTCTCAAGCTCCGCGATCGATCCGAACACGCGTGGATTTCCACAAGCGTCGCAACACCATACAGGCAATGGCGCACCCCAATAACGCGTTCGCGAGATGCACCAATCCGGCGCAGTTTCGAGCCCCTTGCCAAATCGACCGGCTTTGAGATGTTCCGGATGCCACTGGATCTTTTTCGCCGCGCCGAGTAATTTGGGCTTTAACTTTGTCACGTTCACGAACCATGCGGACTGGGCTTTATAGAGAAGCTGTGTGTTGCATCGCCAGCAAATCGGAACGCTGTGCGTGATCTGCTCACGACGGAAGAGAAGCCCGCGCGCCTGAAGATCCGCGATAATGACGGGGTCAGATTTCTTGATCGGAAGCCCTGCGGCAATCCCTAGCTCGGGTCGCTGATGCCCTTCCTCATCTACGGTGACGATGACAGGAAGACCATGGGTTTTTGACGCAAAAAAATCTTCCTCGCCAAAGGCCGGTGCCGTATGGACGATCCCCGTACCGTCGTCTATGGACACATACTTCATCGCGACGACTCGGAAACGCGTGTTCCCCTCGCGCGCGGTGAGGCGTTGCAGCGCTTCGGGCGATAACGGATACAGCGGCTCGTATTCAAGCCCGACGAGCTGCGAGCCCTTCATTTTTTCGATGATCTCAAACGAAACGTCGCCGTTCATGGGAAGCGGAAAAAATTGCCGAAGGACCGAGGAGGTGAGCCCATCCGCAAAGATGAATTCCTCTCCCGTCTCACTCACGCGCGCCTTCACGTAAATCGCGTCTGGATTCACCGCGAGAGCGACGTTTGCAGGAAGGGTCCACGGGGTCGTTGTCCATGCGAGAAAATACGTATTCTCGGAACCTTGCATTTTACATTTCACGGTGATCGATGGGTCCTCGGCGTCGAGATAGGAATTCCCCATCGCGATCTCGAAATGTGAGAGCGGCGTCGAGCAGCGCGGACAGTACAACGAGACGCGAAGATCCTTGTAGATCAATTTTTTCTTCCAGAGTTCGGCAAACGACCACCAAACGGATTCAATATACGACGCGTCCATCGTTTTGTATGCGCCGTCGAAATCCACCCATCGGCCAAGGCGTGTGACGTATTTCTTCCAGTCGTTCGCGTACTGCATGACGGACGCGTGGCACGCCTCGTTGAATTTCCGGATGCCATACGTCTCGATGTCGCGCTTCGAATTGAGTTTGAGTTTTTTTTCGATGAGCGTCTCGACCGGAAGCCCATGGCAATCCCATCCCCAACGACGCGGGACGCGATACCCCTGCATCGTGAAATACCGAGGCACAGCGTCTTTGATCGCGGACTGGAGGATGTGGCCGTAGTGCGGCGTTCCGGTTGCAAACGGAGGACCGTCGTACACAACATACGTTTTAGACGCGGGACGCTCCTCGATTGAGCGTGCAAAAATCTTCTGTTTCTCCCAGAATGCCGCAATTTCTTCTTCGATCTTTGGGAAGTTCGGGCGGGACGATTGATGCGTGTCTGCTTCGTGTGACATAGCGCACTGTATCATCGGGTTTTTTCTCTGATCCGTCAATGATATACTGCGGGATATGCTACGAACCATTTTCCTCGGAGCGGATCATGCCGGATTCGCAATGAAAGAAAGAATGATGCCGCATCTCGCGAGGCATAGGATGACGATCATTGATCTCTCGCCACGATTTCAGGCAGGCGATGACTATCCAATCATTGCGATTCGTGTCGCGAAACACGTCGCGAAGACGAAAGGCACGCGAGGCATTCTCATCTGTGGCAGCGGCGTGGGCGTTGCGATCGCGGCGAACCGGATCAAAGGAATCCGTGCATTCGATGCGTATGACGCATGGACAACAAAACTCGCACGAGAGGATAACGACGCAAATGTCATCGCGTTCTCCGGATGGCGGCAATCCGCGCGAAGCGTCGCGAAACTCATTGATCTGTTTCTCGCAACGAAATTCTCGACGGCAACGCGGCATCGGAGGAGGGTGGCACAACTGGAATGACATGACGGAACTCATTCCCGCAATACTCGCCAAAGACGAAGCGACATTCCGATCTCGCCTCGCGATTGCCGAAATGCTCGCTTCCATCGTCCAACTTGACATTATGGACGGTCATTTTGTACCGAATGCCACGTGGTACGACCCGGCGGCGCTGAAAACGATCAAGACGAATGCGCGTTATGAGCTTCATCTGATGGTATCCGATCCAACGGCATACATCGGCGCATCAGAACACATGACGAACATCGCGCGGATCATCTGGCACATTGAAGTCGCAATTGCGCACGACGTGCTCATCAACTGGTGCCACACAATGGGGATTGAGGCGGGAATTGCGATCTCTCCAGAGACGCCGATCGGACGGCTCGATCCATTTGTGGCTGATCTCGACGAGATTCTCGTCCTTGGCGTGCATCCGGGATTTTCTGGCCAGGCGCTCCAGCCGCACACGAGAGAAAAAGTGAAGGATGTCCGCGTTCGCTGGCCGAATGTCGTCGTGGGATTCGACGGCGGCGTAAACGTAGAATCGATCCGCGAACTCCGCGATGCGGGAGTGACGAGATTCTGCGTCGCCAGCGCGATTTTCCAGGCACAGAACCCGAAGAAGGCATTCAAGGAATTATCTGCTATCCTAGAGTCACTATGAGACACAGCGCTTTGTTCCATGTTCCCTATTCCTCGTTCCACGTGCTTCTTGCTGTTTGCTCCTTGTCCCGCCGTTGGCGGGATCCCGCTTTCAAATGTTTTTTTATTGTGGTGGCGGGACTGTTTGTTGC
>CAYHYU010000059.1:0-4826 GCA_964360885.1 uncultured Gammaproteobacteria bacterium
CCTCGACGCGGATAAAGAAGGATTTTTACGCTCCGACGTGTCGCTCATTCAGACGATCGGACGCGCGGCACGAAACGTACGCGGGCAAGTCGTGCTCTATGCGGATCGTATGACGGGTTCGATGCGCCGTGCGATCGCGGAGACGGATCGTCGTCGCGCGAAGCAGATCGTCTACAACAAAGAGCATGGCATCACGCCGCGGACGATTATCAAGGCAATCAAGGATTATCGGGAGGCGCTCGGACTCTCGACCAAGCCAAAGGATGTCAAGGCGATACTCAAACTCGAACTCACCGCCGAGACACATGATCTCAAAACGGTGTTAAAGAAAAAAGATGTTGAAATGAAAGAGGCCGCGAGGAATTTGCAGTTCGAACTCGCGGCCATTTTGCGGGATGAGATTCTCGAACTCACGAAGGAGCTGAAGAAGAGAGAAAAGGGCGTAGGGGCGACGCCTGCGTCGCCCAGACGCAAGCCGCGGCATGGGAGGACGAGATAAGGCACGGCGCACTGCGCCCCTATTATCTCTCCGTTGTGGACATGCACACCTTGTCAGGGGATCGGGAAGGCGTCAACATGGGTCTCATGGACGCCATTGAAGACATCAAATCGCGACTGGACGTCATTGATACAGTCGCAGAGTATCTTCAGCTCAAACCCGCAGGATCCGGGAGTTTTAAGGCATGCTGCCCATTTCATCAAGAAAAAACGCCGAGCTTTTTTGTGAACCGGCCGAGGCAGTCGTGGCATTGTTTTGGATGCGATCAAGGTGGCGATGTCATCTCCTTTGTGCAAAAGATGGAGGGGATGGATTTTCCCGAGGCGCTCGAATTTCTCGCGCACAAAGCGGGAGTGACACTCCCGAAATTCAATACCGAACAGAGCTCCGAACGGAAACGCTTGCAAGAAGTCAACGATCTCGCGTCGAAATATTTCCGCACGCAGCTTCTTCAAAATCCGCATGCGGATGGCGCACGCGCGTATGTCGCACAGCGCGGTCTTGATGAACTCACCTGCGACCTCTGGAAGATCGGGTATGCGCCGGAGGGATGGAGTAACCTCTCTGATGCGCTACGAGCGAGGGGTGTGACGGACGACGAATTGATCAGAGCTGGATTAGCCATCAAACGCGATGCGTCTGCAAATCTACAAACGACGATTTACGATCGCTTTCGCCATCGTCTAATGATCACAATATGTGATCAACATGGTCACGTTGTTGGATTCACAGGACGCGTCGTAGATCCTGAGAGACCACGACGTCTGTCGGAGGAGTCGAAGGATTCGTTTACAGGCCCTTCGACTATTCGACAAGCTCATCGTGGTGAGCAAAGTCGAACCACAAGCTCAGGGCAGGCCAAATACGTGAACACGCCGGAGACGATTCTCTATAAAAAAAGTCACATTCTTTTCGGTCTCGATAAGGCAAAGGGCGAGATCAAGCGGCAAAATCTCGCCGTGATCGTCGAGGGCAACATGGATGTGATCGCATCGCATCAGTTTGACGTGACAAACGTCGTTGCATCTTCCGGGACTGCGTTGACGTCGGAGCAGCTGAATCTCCTGAAGAGATTTACGACGAATATTGCGATCGCGTTTGATACGGATGCGGCCGGAAACGCGGCGACGATTCGCGGACTCGACATCGCGCGCGGACTCGATTGTAACGTACGAATCATCACGCTGCCATCAGATGCCGGAAAAGATCCGGATGACGCGATTCGCAAAAACGTGGCGATCTGGCAACGCGCGATTCAAGACGCACAGCCGATCATCGAATGGCTGTATCGGGACGCGTTCAGGGGACACGACGCGTCGAAGCCGGAAGAAAAGAAAAAAATCGCAGCAACGCTTCTTCAAGAATTCCGCCGCATCTCAAACGCCGTGGAACGCGACGCATGGGTGACGCGGCTCGCGCGTGATCTCGTTGTTGGAGAGGAAGCGTTGAGAGAAGAAATGCGACGCGCGCCTGCCACACCCCCACAACAACCTCTTCTTCGTACAGAGAGGGTTTTTCCAAAGTCACCCTCTTGCGAAGGAGCGGTTGAAGGAGTGAAACGACTCGAAATGCGCCTTCTCGCCATTCTCTTCCTTGCGCCAGATCTGCGTCCTCTTGCGCACGAACGCCTCGCGGGGTATCCTGTACCGGAATCGCCGTCCGAAGACCTTGTCAACATGCTCGCGATTCTTGCAGACCGCGAATTCCAAGATCAGTCATCCGATGCTCTCCAACGGGAGCTCGACACGACGTGCGCGCTGCTTCACGACAAGTGGATCACTGCCGAACGCACACGCATGGAAGAAGAGATGAGAGCGGCTGAACTCGCGGGTGATGTAACCCGCATCAACGATCTCCTCGCGCGATTTGAAGCATTACATTCACAATAAATTTGTCACGCTAAACATCGTCCCATCCCGACGGAGCCGGCACGACCCGGTATTCTGTCGCTTCGGGCCGTTACACTATGTCCACCACAAAACATCGGAAAAAGAAACCGCATTCTTTTTTGAAATCACACACACGAAGGCGCGTTCCGACAAAATCGACAAAAAAAGGAAAACCGCTGCACAAAATCCAGCGCTGGCAGTACCAAAAAACCATCCCGCCTTCACGCGGCGCGCTCGATAAACTGTTCGAGAAGGCACGCACGCGAAACTTTCTCACGGAGAACGAAATTCTCTACGCATTTCCTGAAATAGAGGATTATATTCCCACCTACGAAGGTTTTATTGATCGTCTGGATGCGGCGGGGATTGGCGTTGTTGAAATGAAAGAGGGGATTCTCGGCCGACAACAAGATCGACACGAGAAGCTCGAGCAGATGCACAGCGCGGATGACAAACGCATCAAAATGGATCCATTCGACATCACGGCGGATTCGATCCAGATGTATTTGCGCGAGATCGGAAAAATTCCGCTCCTGACGGCGGAAGAGGAAGTCGCCCTTGTGAAACGAAAAGAACACAATGAGAAAGAAGCGGAGAAAAAACTCATCGAGGCAAACCTGCGCCTCGTGGTTTCGATCGCGAAAAAATTCACGGGCAAATCGCTGTCGCTTCTCGACCTGATTCAAGAAGGAAACATCGGCCTCTTTCGCGCCGTAAAAAAATTCGAATATCGCAAGGGATACAAATTTTCCACCTACGCGACATGGTGGATTCGCCAAGCGATCACGCGCGCGCTCGCCGACCAGAGCCGTACGATCCGCATCCCTGTGCACATGGTTGAAACAATCAACAAATTTCAACAGATTGAGCGCCAGTTGATACAGGATCTGGGGCGCGAACCGCTCGCTGAAGAAATCGCGGCGGAGATGGGGGAAGAGGTTGACAAAGTACGGCACATTATCAAGATCTCGCAAGATACCGTCTCGCTCGAGACGTCGGTAGGCGAAGATGACGAGGATTCGACGCTCGAGGACTTCATCGAGGACGTCAAGAACGTCACGCCAGACCGCGCGGCGGCGCTCCAACTTCTTCGCGACTATGTGCACGATATCATCAAAGATCTCAACCCGCGCGAACAAAAAATTCTTGAGATGCGATTCGGATTGACAGACGGCGTGGGCCACACGCTTGAGGAGGTGGGGAAGGAATTCGACGTCACGCGCGAGCGCATCCGGCAGATCGAAGCGAAAGCCATTGAAAAAATCCAACAGCATCCGCAGATTCGGAAACTGATAGATTATTAACGATCACAGTGACGTCTCCGTCTTGACGATGCCTCAAAGAATCCATACAATTCCTCTGCTCTTTGATGAATCTTCCGAGGTAGCTCAGCGGTAGAGCAGGGGACTGTTAATCCCTTGGTCGTGGGTTCGATCCCCACCCTCGGAGCCATGACGGACAGTGTCTGGTGACCCAGACACTGTCAGCCAAAAATCCATCACTTCTGTGGTGGTTTTTTGATAGAATGCAGATATATGGATAAACAATTGTCAGAGAAGCTACATTTTGGACTCATCGTTACTGACTATGACTATATTGCGACACGTCACCTTATGGGAGCCGCTTTATTTCCATCAGCGGCTGCTCTAGCTCATGTGGTGCTCGATCGTTACATTAAGATGTTTTTTCAGGCGACCGAACAAAATAATTTGATTTTGCAGGTTAGAAAATGGAGAGGAAATGAATCACATAACGTGCCAAAAATTCTTGAATTTTGTGCCAGTCTGAATGATCCCTGCAGTGATCGTTAACTCGCTACGCAGGTGAGTGAGCAGGTCTCTCTTTTCCTCCTGCGTTCCTTCTTTCAAAATGTATTTCGCGCACGCGTACACATCGATGTCTGGCATGACCTCAGCAATCTTCGCGGTCGCGGCGTGGCCACCAAGCGCTTTCACTCTACCCGAAGACGGTGCCTGTTGAATGATGAGGGGGGTCACGGTTTGAAGTTGAATTCAAGGTTTTTGACTTGACCAAATTCCAACTGTCCTGTATTGTCGAAGGGCTTACTGTATTGAGAAAAACTTATTATATGACATTTCATCGTGATAGCGATTCCGGAGGCAAACGAGGCGGCAAGCGTTTTGGCGGTCCAAAAAAACCGTTTAGGGCGGACAAATCATTCGGGGGAGGTTTTGGCAGTGGAAAGCCCATCATGCATTCAGCCACATGTGCGGAGTGCGGTTCACGTTGTCAAGTTCCATTTAAACCGAACGGATCAAAACCCGTCTTATGTAGCAATTGCTTCGGGAATGACAATCGATCAGGATCAAAATCTTTTGATTCGAAACGTTTGGACGACAAGCCAAAACGATTCGTTGGGGGAGATACGAATATTGCTGACGCACTCAATGAAATCAACAATAAATTGGACATGATTA
>CAYHYU010000060.1:0-4497 GCA_964360885.1 uncultured Gammaproteobacteria bacterium
GCAAGATGGGCTCCTCAAGGCACTCGACGGCCTCACGACCGTGGACGAAGTGCTCCGCGCCTCGGAATTGCAGGGGTTGGAAGAAGTGCCGTCGTAACCCTCACTGCGCCGCTTGATCTTCAACCGGGCGGATGAGTGCAAGGAGTTCGGCGCGTTTCGTTTCGGGTAGATGCGCAATCGCGTCAGCGAAACGAATTGCCCAATACCCAATCGCTTCGCGCGAATCTGATGTGCCCGTGTAGAGGACCGTTGAAGGAAGTTCATCCTCGTCATGAGCATCGATCGTTCCTTGCGGACCATGGCGCTTGAACACGCACGAACGGAATGCTTTCAGATCAACCATCAGGGCATTATGTTTCAAACGGCGGACTTTGTCTGACTCAGTGAGCGCTGAAGTAAACTTCAACGGATCATCTTCCGAAACATTGCTCGCATCAATCGCATGACGCAGGATGCGCTCGGAATAGGCAGCACAGTTGTCGATCAACGAAGCGAGAAGATCAAGCGCTCTCGGATCATCCTTGATGAGCGGCAAAATCTGCTCAAGTCGCGCGATCTCTTCAGAGACATCTTTCTTGCCTTCAAGGTATTCCCGACGGATTCGTTCATCCAAGCCGTCGAAATACTCTGGAACGATACACGTAAACGGATCGTGATAGACGCCGCGCTGATCGTGATAGTATGCCGCTTCGGTGTGAACGGGTTTGTGCTCCGTTCCTGGCGAAAATATGGGCTGCTCCATAGTATGAAATGAAGGATACCACGCTGGTATCCTTCCTAGAAAAGTGACGAACGAGGATCTGCTGTCCAGTAGAGAGCGAGATCCCGCAGAGATGATCCAATGCTTGGATCGAGTGGATCTTGCTCGGCTGTTCGAAACATGCTCGGAATCGCCTGCATTGACGACGCGAGCGCGAGAACGCGACAAGCCGTTTCCCGAACCTCTGTTGCTTCTGGTTCGGGATTGAGGATGCCGCGTTCGCCGCGGAGTCCGTCTGTAAATGCGCGAACGCGCTTCCGAAGGAGCGTCAGGCAGGCCAAAAAAAATTCTTGGCATGCTTTCTGACCCTCAGAGCCGCGCGTACGGCCAAGCGTGTCAATGAATCCCAAAATTGCCTGTGCGTCTTTCACGAGAACACCTCCGTATTTCTTTCCCCACAAACTCATTACTTTGTGAGGATTTTCCACCTTACTAGATAAACGAAAGGACGTCAAGGGGGGGTCGTTATTCCCCGTATTCTGGCTGTCATCTGGTCTGAATCCGAAGCAGAATGGCCTGATGTCGCCGAATCCACAGAGGAATCCTTTCCGGCCATTCAATCACCATCACCGTCTTCCCGTCACGAAGTTCTGTATCGAGATCGAGCGGTAGAAGATCCTTTTCATCGTCTATGCGATAGGCGTCCACATGCACGAGACGCGAAATGTCGTTCACGGGTTGCGGGAGGCGATACGTGCGAAGAAGAGAAAACGTCGGGCTCTGCGGCGCCTTTGTGATGCCAAGTTGCTTTGCGAGATGCTGAACGAACGTCGTCTTCCCTGCGCCAAGTGGCCCGGAGAGCGCGAGGATTAGACATGGACGGAGATGCGGTTGCAACCAAGTGATAACCTTCTTCCAATCAGTAACTCGATATAACGTAAAATTCTTTCGCGCCACGGGTGACAGCCGAGTCGGTACCTGTGCGAGCGCAGTCCCGATATACGTCGGGACGAGCACGGACAGGTGACGAGGCTGGCAGGACCCGTGGCGCATGCGTTTTCCACTTTTTTTCATACATCCCATTCCGGTTTCGCGTCCAACGTCTCCCACGTGCTGCGATCTCCGCGACGCAATCGCCAATATCCTGCGGCTGCGATCATTGCGGCGTTGTCGGTATGAAAGCCCTTTGCGGGAGCGAGGAGTTGGACAGATGGGATGGCGCGTCGAAGTTCTTCTTCCATGACTTCGTGAAGACGACGGTTCGCCGACACGCCGCCAACGATCACAATCGAAGTTGGCTTGACTCTTATCGCCGCGCGGATCGTTTTTGTGACCAACGTCTCGACAATCGCTTCTTGCAACGAGGCGCAAAAATCAGATATGACTTTTGACTTTTCATATCTCTCCCACGTGCGACGGACATCTGTTTTCAATCCAGAGAAACTAAAATCAAACGATGGATCTTTCAACATCGGACGCGGGAATGCGAATGCACGCGGATTTCCTTTGACGGCAAGCTGCGAGATGATGGGGCCGCCCGGATATCCGAGTCCCATGAGCTTCGCGGATTTGTCAAATGCTTCGCCGGCCGCATCATCTCGCGTGCGACCGAGGACGCGATAGCGACAAAAGTCGCGCATCAGCACAAGTTCTGTGTGACCGCCGGAAACGAGGAGCGCGAGTATGGGGAACTTCCAACGACGACGGTTTTCCGGAATGAGCCACGCGGAGGCAAGATGGCCTTCGAGATGATTCACGCCGATGATCGGGAGACCGGTCGCAAACGCAATCGTGCGCGCGGCTTCGATCCCCACGCGGAGCGCGGTTGCGAGGCCAGGTCCCTGCGTGACCGCGATCGCGTCATACCGACGTGGACGATCAAATGCGCGCGCGCGTTCGAGAAGCGATATGACTTCTGCGACATGCATCCGCGCCGCGACTTCGGGCACGACGCCGCCAGTGCGGGCGTGGATGGGAATTTGCGAGAATGTTTCGTGAAACAACATTCTCACGCGATCCTTCGCACATGATAAAATCGCAATGGACGTTTCGTCGCAACTGGTTTCGATGGCGAGGATGCGCATGAAGCAAACGGTATCAAAATAATTTTTTACCTCATGATCCTCTGTGCGATGGAAGGTATTTCTGTTGTAAAAAAACGTTTTACTTGTTTCCAACTGGCGTCGAAGTAGATTTCCGGCTCCGGATCGCTTTCCGCGTCTTCAAAATACACCATGCTTTTGAGAATGTGATGGTAGTTGTGCGCAATGGATGGATACTGGGCTTTGAGTCGCTTGATGATCTTCTCCAACGGTTCAATGTGATTCGCGCACCAATAGAGGTCAAAAAAATCTCTTTTGCGTCCACGCTGGGATATCGCGGTTATTTTCATCACGGCGATATCTTTTTGATGGAGCACGCGAATGGAACCATGCCAAAATGGCGTTTGTTTGGGAATGAAAAAAGGATACGCAATAAAACTCACTTTCGCGTTGAATAATTCTCCATAAATCGTATTTTTTTCCTCAACATCCGTCTTCCAATCGTTGTTGCCAATAAAATGCGTGAGTAATTTTTTTTCATCAAAACTCCTCTCTTCTGTGAAAAAATCCAAATCCAGAGATTTCCGATTGCCCGTCTGCAGCGCCAAAGCCGTTCCGTCCGCAAGATACCAGTTTGATTTTTTCAACCATTCTTGTTTCGACAAAAAATCAAGCGTGCGCTTCGTCCGACGCGGCAATGTTTCATAATGCCAGTTTATTGGGTTTGGAGAAGAAGTTCCCATAGCGTTTTTGTGCGTGGCCGCAAACACCGTGATCGAGTGATCACTTTTCGTAATAGATGTTTATCGTAAAAATCCAAAACCCATCTCGCTTCTTTGTCGTTTCCCAAATCAGCCACCCGCTCAATGATATATTGGGCATTTTTTTTGGCATCTATTTTTTTTGGATCCGTATCCCAAAAGAGGGCTTGCCTAAATTTCATATCATCACAGTATCAAAAATAATCCTCATGCGCAAATCGAGTATCCCATCACACAGCAACGGGACAACCTGTATGATATTGTACAGAAAAAATTTCTGAAATTTAAGTATCCAAGTGTTAAGGGAAAAGGTTCCAAGAATTTTTAAGAAGGATCACGCGAGAGACAGACGCCGAAGCTGCCATACACACACTCACGCGAGAGCCGGTACACGTCCGCGCCGCCGGCACGCGCGCAGCCAACGTAGACGAAACCGCCATCCGAGGAGGTTACATCTGACCAATGATGTTCGTTCTCAAGGAGACGCTCACCTCTGCCTTGTCCGTTGATTCTTTCTGTGGCCACAAGATGCAGGGCTTGTGCGTAGAGCAGGTGAAACGGTTGTGTACGATGCAAGTGGTCACGCGGGATATGATTGTCTGTAGCTAATTGATCGATCACATGTTCCTGTGTCTCTTCTGATTTCCAGCTGTCTCCTTGCTCCCAATGATGCTTCTTGCCTTTGGAATGGGGGATGCAGTGTTTTGTGAGGAGTTTCCATTCGTAGGTGAGGCCTAATGTCTTATAGAAATCCTCATTCTTGTACCAATCAGTACCGAGAAGGAATTTGCCCAATCCAAGCTCATCATACTTCTTTCGGATCAGAGCATTGAGCTTCTCGCCTGTGAGAGGCGTGCCGTCTTGATCTGTGACAAACAAGACGAGCATTTCTTCAACCCCTTTTTTATTGAGCTCTTTTGATTTTTGAATATCTGCTTCAGAATAGGGAATGGGAGGCACTTTGGAGCGATCAACGAAACCTTGACCAAGCATG
>CAYHYU010000061.1:0-4497 GCA_964360885.1 uncultured Gammaproteobacteria bacterium
CCACTATACGATACCCGCTCACAGGATACTTTGTGTTCAAGGAGCGGGAGAAGGCACCGATGAATAGCCACTATACGATACCCGCTCACAGGATACTTTGTGTTCAAGGAGCGGGAGAAGGCTCCAATCAATAACCACTATACGATACCCGCGTTTTTTCGGGCTGGTGGGACTCGAACCCACGACCCCCTGCTCCCAAAGCAGGTGCGCTACCAACTGCGCCACAGCCCGCGGACGGCATCGTATGCAAAAAAAATGATCTTGTCGAGCTTGCCAATGAACCGCCGAGAACGTACGTTCAAGCAATGCGTATTGCGATCGATGCGAGAATGATGGGCGCGGAGAACACGCGTGGCATCGGACGGTATATCGAGGAGCTTCTTCACGCAATGATTCTCGTTCGGCCGGAGCATCAGTATGTCGTGATCGCGAGACGCCACGATCACGCATTCGCGTCTCATCCTTCCGTCAAGACAATCGTCGCAGATATTCCATGGTACGGCTGTGCGGAACAGTTCAAGATGCCGGCCATCCTCCGATCTGCGCGCGCGGATGTGATTCACATCCCGCATTGGAACGTTCCGTGTACGATTCGCGGTCCTCTCATCGTCACGATTCACGATCTCCTGCTTCGTCACGAGCCCATGAGCGCAAAAATTTCAACACGCAATCCTGTGACGCGCGCCGTGAAGCGTCTCGGATATCGCATGACGCTCGCACATGCAATCAACGCCGCGCGGAGAATTCTCGTTCCAACGCACTGTGTTGCGGAAGATGTCACGCAGTTCTATCCCGGCTCTGCGAAGAAGATCGTCGTCACGGGGGAGGGGATGGAAAAGGGGGTCAAAAGTCGTCCCGCCTGCGGAACGGGATCCCGCCAAAGGCTGGAAAAGTCAAAAGTTCACAGTCAATTGATCGACCGGCTACCTTCGACTCCATTTTTTCTGTACGTTGGTTCCGCGTATCCGCACAAGGGTCTTTTCGATCTTCTTGCCGCATGGGAGAAGATCGCGGTCGCACATCCCGATTTCTCGCTCTTCATCGTCGGTGAGATGGACGTGTTCATGCGGCGCGTGAAGCAAGAAGCGGAATCGAAAAAATGTTCCCGCGTCGCGTTTGTCGGTCGAGTGTCGGAGAACGAACTCGAGGATCTGTACTCTCGCGCGACGGCCTTTGTTTTTCCTTCGCATGCGGAGGGTTTTGGCCTTCCTCCACTTGAAGCCATTTCGGCCGGATGCCCGGTTGTGTGCGCAGACATCCCCGTACTTCGTGAAGTGCTCGGCAACGACGGCGTGCTCTTCTTTCGCGCGGGTGATCCGGATGATATACTTCGGGCCGTTACGGAACTTCTCCATACACTTCCCGATCTGCGCAATCAGATCCAAGAACTCGCGGCGCGACTTCGGAAACGATGGAGCTGGAAACGAGCGGCAGAACAGACGCTCGCCGCGTATCGCGAAATCTCCTTTTGACTCTTCATGGAGAATACACCCATTCGATTCGTCGACGCGTTGGATTCCCAACTCGCGTCCGTCGTGGAACAGGACGGCGTGATTTTGAATACGCCGCAGGGAGTGAAAAGAAAACACAACATCGGGCGTCGAGCGTCTCATCTGCATGCAGGCGGGGTACACGACGTACGACACACGACGTATGACCCCGTCGCTTCTCTCGATCACGATGTCGTACATCTCATCATCGCACGTCGTGGAGGGGTCCTGCGGAGCGTTGCGGTGACGCACGAAAAACGTCCGCGCAGTCCGTACGTTATTTCGCTTCAGAAGATCTTCTTCTCACAGCAGAGGGAATGTGAAGAACGGTCGCCCGTCATGTGCGGCGCATCTCCCATCGTGTCCGCCATCCCGATCCAATCCTATGCGACATGCATATCGGACTTGTCTATTCCACGAGATCCGTGGATCATCACGGATCAATTCACACCCGCGACGTTTGACGAGGCGTATCGCATCGTGTATGGATCGTGTGATCGCATCGTCGGCGCATGGCGCGAAGCCATGATCGTCGTAAGCGGATGTTTTCATCGCGTTGAAGCCATCGAAGCGCGAACGATCGAAGACGTCAAAGACGCGATCGGCGTTGTTGACGTTCCGCGTTTTTCGATGGCTCGCGCGCTTGCTGCTTTTGCAGGGCTTGCGCTCGTCGTGACCTTGCCGGCGAATGCCGTAGCTTTGTACCGTACGGCATCCTCGACACACCTAACGGCGAGCATCGCAGGACACGCGGCAATGACGGATCTTCTCGCTGCAAAAGACGCCACATCTCTGGCGGATTCCGCATCCGCGCTCCGTCGCGCCTCTTCGCAATTCCGTGCGCTTGACGCGCTTCTTACCAACGCGAATGCGGTGGCTGCCGGTGCGGCCTCGCTCGTCTCCGGGAAAGTACGGGCAGCCCGCGCGCTGGCGGAAGTCGGCGCAAACTCGAGCGATGCGGCGCGTCTCATCACCCTCGGACTCGACAAAGTATTTGCGGATCCCGGAAGACGCTTCGATGAGCGCCTTGATGTCCTCGGCGCGTATAGCCGCGCCGCGTTGACGTTGCTCGGCGCGGCATCACGCGCTGCGGCAACCATCGACCCCGCATCGCTTCCGGAATCCGAACGCGCCCGAGTCGCAACGCTTCTTGCGACGCTCGGCTCTTCGACGGAGGCCGTACGAGAATTTGCCGCGCTCTCCGATGCCCTTGCGCAGATGGCCGGAAAAAGCGGTCTTCGCAAATATCTTCTCATTTTTCAAAACCAAACAGAGCTCCGGCCCACGGGTGGATTCATGGGGTCGTTTGCCGAGGTGACGATGGATCGCGGCGCCATCACATCTATCCGCGTCCCGCCCGGCGGAACGTATGATCTCAAAGGAATGCTTCTCGCGCGCGTGTCGCCTCCAAAGCCGCTCGGACTTGTGACGAATCGTTGGCAATTCCAGGACGTGAATTGGTTTCCGGATTTTCCGACGAGTGCGAAAAAGATTCGGTGGTTTTGGAGCAAATCGGGGCAATCCACCATCGATGGCGTTGTGGCGGTGAACGCCTCGTTCGTTGAACGCCTGCTTGCGATCACGGGGCCTATCGATCTTCCCGCCTATGGCAAGAAGATTGATGCGTCGAATTTCCTGTTGGAAACGCAGAAAGCTGTGGAAATCGAGTACGACAAAACCGCGAACACGCCGAAAAAATTCATCGGCGATCTTGCGACAGCACTTCTGGATCGGCTGAAGGGGCTTCCGAAAGACACATGGCTCTCGGCTGCGGCGCTTGTCTCGGATGCGCTTGATCGCAAAGACGTTCAGGTTGCGTTTTTTAAACCAGAAGAAGCGGAATTGGCGAATCGGTACGGTTGGAATGGACGATTCAAAAACAGCACGGGTGACGAGCTTGGTCTCGTCGAAGCAAATATCGCGGGGCAAAAAACGGACGGCGTCATTTCGGAATCCGTGCATCAGAATGTCGCGATCCAGGAAGATGGGACGATCGAAGACACGGTCACGCTGACGCGGACGCATGGAGGAACAAAGGGAGATTTATTTCATGGCGTTCGGAACGTCTCCTATCTCCGCGTGTATGTTCCACACGGAAGCACGCTTCGTGCCGCGCGTGGATTTTCGGCGCCGGATTCCTCGCTTTTTAAGCCCGTGGACACAACGACGTCGCTCGATCCGGATGTGTCTGCCGCTGAATACGGCGCTACAGAAACGTCGTCCGGCGTCACGGTGGCAACAGAAGGATCGCGGACGACCTTCGGTGGCTGGCTTCAGCTCGATCCCGGCGCCTCTCAAACCGTCACGCTGACGTATCGACTTCCCTTTACCGTTTTTGACATCGCACATTCGCTTGCATGCACCGAGAATATTCGCGGCGGCTGTGGCGTTGCCACCCCATCTCGCAAAACCAGAAGCGCCTATCTCCTTCATCTGATGAGCCAATCTGGTCGACCGAGGCGTCTCACAATTTCTCTATCGTCATCGGCCGGTTTGTCTCTCATCTGGAAACGGCCAGATGACATTGTTTCTCACGCGACATCCATCGAATACCGGTCGGATTGGGACCGCGACCGCACCATTGCCCTTCTCTTCGCGCCGCACGATGAAACAACATCCACCCACAAAGGCAACTGATCTTGAAAAACAGCTGTCCCATATTTTTCGTGATGATTCGGGTGCACTTCCCGACCTCACGAAGCTCGATCGCCGGCCAACGCGTCGTCTGATTTTTGCTTCGGCAATCGGCGTATTTCTTCTCATGCTCATTGCCGCGGCATGGGTTGGCTTTCTCGTGTTCAAGCCGCTGCAGGGGTTTGCAGGAAAGGGATTGTCGCTATCGATCGATGGACCGGAACGCGTCGTGGTCGGGGAAGAGATGATGTATTTCATCAACTGGCAAAACCTCGCAACCGAGCCGCTCGCATCCGCCGAGGTGCGCGTGAATTTTCCCGCTGATTTTGTGCCGACGTCCGTTGATCCGAAACCAATGCAGGATGGGATGACG
>CAYHYU010000062.1:0-4373 GCA_964360885.1 uncultured Gammaproteobacteria bacterium
ACTTCGTTCAGTACAAGCCGCCGCCTTTCCGAATTTTCGCGGGGGGACTTCCTCGCCCCGAGCTTGTCGAGGGGCGAAAGCGGTTCGGACTAATTCAAGTATTCTGCATACGCATAAACAACGCATCGTATCGAGAGAGTCCCGTGTGCTATTCTATCTCTCATGCACGCTCGAATCATACTGCTGGCATCCCTTGCAGTGCTCGCCCCGATTGCGACGAATGCCGCCGTGACGGATGTAGCTGTCTCTGCAGAAGAAATTCAGATTGTTCCGCCGCTTCCGATCGCTCACGCTCCATTAAAAGTATACGGAGTCATCCACAACAACGGGACAGCGGACGTGGAAGGCATCGTAACGTTTGCGATCGATGGAGTCGTGATTGCACAAAAACCGATATCTCTTCGAGCTTCGGGCGTGCCGGAAGAAGTATGGGCTGCCTGGACGCCATCAACATCAGGGACATCCGTCGTGAGGATCAGCATCGCTATCGACGGAGCTCCAGACGAAAATCCAGAGAATAACGTAGCGCGTTTGACGTTTCTCGTGGCACCGCCTCCGGCTCCTCCCGCAAAGATCAAGGCATCCGCTGCAACAAAACCAGCCGCTCCATCGAAGAGCCCATCACCATCTTCCGTGCCGGTCGTTTCAACACCAACAACAATCACGCATTCGCCAACGGGAACGGCGTCTCCGTCTTCTCACGCGAAAGCCAAAGAGTACGTCGCATTAAAACCAAAATCCGTCGCAGCGCCAACGCACGCGTTCATCGCAACCACGTCGTTGTCAACAACTGTACCAGTGACGGTTGCCGCAACCACGACCGAAACCATACAACAAACGATCGTTTCACCTGCCCCGACGGTTCACACGACAAAAACGAACAGCCCTTCTGACGTCACTCCTTCATCTGACCCGACGCGTCCGCTCTGGGGAATTGGTATCGTGACTGGTCTCTTGGGCGTCCTATTTTTCCTGTTGAGTCGAGGACGAAGATGGGAGGATCGCTGAAAACGCCGCACGAACTTCACGAAGCTTCAAGACATACTTCATGGTCTCGAGTTTGAGACGCGAACGATTTTTTACACGCTGTCGTTCGTTCGGATCAAGATTCTCTTCCCATGCGCTCATCGCATGCGCAACGCGCGTTGCGCCGCCGTTGTAGGCCGCGGCGACATACTCATGCGATTTCTTGCGCTGTGTCGTCGTGGCAACCATCGCCTCGTCCGGCAAACGAGAGAGAAGGTAATCGAGATAGGCGACCTGGGCTCGAATCGCATTTGTCGGATCACGCATCCCTTTCTCGAAATTCTTTTCGAGGTTCAGATTCGGCCAGCGCGTGAGCGCCGCATATGTTTTTGGCATGAATTGGACAAGGCCAAGCGCGCCGGCTTTGGACCTCGAAAAATCATACGCGTCATCCTCGTTTGCCGCGAGCGTGACGTAGAACGCCTCGAT
The DNA here is from genome assembly GCA_964360885.1 of uncultured Gammaproteobacteria bacterium. Taxonomy (GTDB): domain Bacteria; phylum Patescibacteriota; class Patescibacteriia; order 2-12-FULL-60-25; family 2-12-FULL-60-25; genus CAITMG01. Next base: position 1,456 of record CAYHYU010000062.1, read on the forward strand.
CTGCCGCAGCGCATCCTGACGAAGCGCGCGATCGTCAAGGTGTTCAATGAGCGCGATCGTCGCGACGAATGCCGGATCAACGGCATCCGCAAGGAGCGTATTCGGAAAAGCGCGCGATGGGATGCTCTCTTTCCGAAGCGCATCGAACACGCGCGAGATGAGATCGTGAAACCATCGTTTTCCTTCCATGACCATCTCTCGCGTATGGAGCGCGCGGGAGTACGGCGTATAGACGACATCCGTCACGTCGTAGACCATTTTGTGTTTCGATCCTTTTTTGTCCGTGTAGATTGGGTACCGGATCGCAACGACGACGTCGCCGCCCTCAACCGCGAATTCGGAATTCACGCCGTTCGAGCGTACAACGCGGATGCCGCGGATCGAATCAGATAACGCGTGAATCTTTGTTCCTTTTTTTTCGAACGTGATTGTTCGAATCGCTCCGACGTCCGTCGACGTCGTCTGATTCCAGAGCGCGAGCGTCACCGTGCGCCATCCCGTATCAGACGTTTCGACGCGAGGTGGTGTCGTCGTGGCGGACAAAAGTTGTCGTGCGCGATGAATCACAGAAAGAATCGGCGGCGCAGATGCAGAAATTCGTTCTTGCATGACCGACCCGATCTGCGCGACCATCTCATCGAGATGTGACGTGACAAAACCGGTGCGCGGATAAAAGTATGCGCCATCATGCATCTGAAAAACACCCGCAGGCAACTCTGCTGCGTGTGCAGCGGAAGCGGCTAACAGTCCCGCCACCACAATCAAAAAATATTTAAAAGCGGGATCCCGCCAGAGGCGGGGCAGGCAAACGGCAAGGGAGAGAAAAAACATTCGACGAGACATATCATTCAAATGGCTTCTGGACTTTTTGACTTTCGACTTTTGATCCACTCCACAATCCCCGGCAGAATTGAGATGAAGACGATGACGAGAATCGCGGCGCTAAAATTTTTCTTGACGATCGGGATATTGCCGAAAAAATATCCGAGCGATACGAACAACCCGACCCACACGACCCCGCCCACGATGTTGTATGCCAAAAACCGCGTATAGTTCATCCGTCCGATCCCTGCGACGAATGGCGCAACCGTGCGCACAATGGGCACGAAACGTGCGAGAATGATCGTCTTGCCGCCGTATTTCTCATAGAAACGGCGTGTTTTTTCAAGATGCTCGGGCTTCACGCGGAACAGCGTTTCGTCGAGATTCCGTCCGATCCAATAGTTCACAGTGTCGCCGAGGATCGCGGCTGCCGCGAGCGTCACGAAGAGGATGAACGGATCCATGGAACCCAGCGCCGCAAAAGATCCCGCCGCGAATAATAGCGAATCCCCCGGAAGAAATGGGGTGATCACAAGACCTGTTTCGAGAAAAATGATCGCGAACAGAAGCGCATACGTCCAGACGCCGAGTTCACTCATGACTGTGCCTAACACACGATCAAGATGAAGGAACGTATCGAGAAAGCGCGCGAGATCCGACATGAGAGTGATCTTACTCCTTTAACGCGATTCCACCACTCTGACGAGCTTTGCCGTGAGCCGATTCGGAATCTCATCACGCGACTTTTCGGAGACGACGCCGCCCAGCACAAACGATCCATCTGGCGCGCCGGCAATGGTCAAAAAATAGTCACGCGTCTTGCCGAGCGATTCAAAATGCGTACCGTCGAAGCGCAAAAGATCTTTGCCATTCAGGATCATCCACGAAGTTCCATTCCACGCCGCGATGACACGCGAGGGTGTCTTGAATGGGATCAATCGTGCCTGATCCGAAAAATCCGTCACCTTATCTGGTTCAAGATAGATGATGCGGTCCGTGACGCCGTCAGACCGTTGTGTCCCCGCGAGAAGAACAGACGTGCCATTCCACGCGATCGCTTGAAGACGCTCGATATGTCCGACACGCGCCGTGATGTCAACCGCGCCCGCGATCGTCGTGTATGAGAGGAATGTCGTATTCTCTCTACGCTGCGCGATGAGCCAGCCCTTGTCGAACGGAACGATCGCGACGGGAATGTCCTCGTGTCCATCCGCAGGCGACGCATGTCGGATGCTGTAGGAGATCGCGCCCGCGAATTGAGGAAGGTCGCCCACAGGAACAACCGGCTCAACGCCGCTTGTTGCCACGGGACGAGATCGAAGGTTCTCAAAATTCGGAAAAATGCGAACCTTCCCTTTTGTTGTGACAAATGCCCACTGACCATCCCGCCCGGAGACGGACGCAATGCCTTCATCCGCGTCAAACCATGCGCGTAGCCGTTCCGTGCGGTTCACGAATTTCACGCCGTCGAACGACACAACCTCAAAGAGCGGCGAACGGCCCATGACGTTCTTCAAAAAAAGAACTGTTTTTCCATCGCTCACGATGTCGTCCACGCGTAGGAGCCCTGCACGCGTCAATGCGCGCGTGAGGTCTGCGAGAATCATTCCATTTCCGCGCTGCACATGTCCCCCATTCTCAAAACCAATCCCATCCGTGAAATACCAAAATCCGCGCGCCTGCGCCACTGCCCAGACGGGGCGATTGCGCGGTTGACCGATGTTGCGTGAAATATCGGACCATGCCCATGGGGATTGTGCACCTGCGACAAACGGCGTGAACAGAATTCCCGCAGTCATGATGCAGAGTGCGATGCGTTTCATACTGCGCACAGAATAGCATAGGAACCTCTGAAAAACGCGGCTCGACTGTCTTCGACGCTGAGCTCAGACGAAGCGAGCTCGCCGAAGTCGATCTGCTCGTGCTTCCCTCGTCAACTCCTCGACGTATGTTTCCCGACGACGCTGTGCGTGTCGGGATCCCGACAACCCGCTACGCGGGTTCGTCGGGACAATACTTTACGTCTGCGTCGTTTCCTCGCTCCAGCACGTCGCATCGCAAGCGTTTTTCAGAGGTTCCATAGCATTGAAAAAATC
>CAYHYU010000063.1:0-4328 GCA_964360885.1 uncultured Gammaproteobacteria bacterium
AATTATGGGATATCCAGTCGGAGTTCGGTAACAGTATTTATGGGTTATAACGAGGATTTGCTCATTTTCATTCTTTCCGTTAGAATCTTTCCAACGTATGGCAAAACCGGTGTCCATGACCATTTCCCGTTCTTCCGTCAAAAAACGGATGCTTCTCATCGTAGCGCTTGCGCTCGTTTCCGGCGCCATCGCGTATCCCGCGACGGTGAATCCAGTGATCGATGCCGTGAATCGATCGTTCGGTTGGAATGTCCAGCACATGACGAAAAATTTCGTTCTTGGCCTTGATCTCCAAGGAGGCACGCGGCTTGAGTATGAAGCGGACGTTCAGCGCATCGCGGAGAATGATCGCCGCGGCGCGCTTGACGGCGTGCGTGATGTGATCGAGCGCCGCGTCAATTCTATCGGAGTCGCGGAGCCGCTGATTCAAACCGCGCGCGTCGCCGATGCGTGGCGCGTGAGCGTGGAGCTGGCGGGGATTCGGGATGTGAATCAGGCGATCACGCTCATCGGCGAGACGCCAATTCTCGAATTCAAGGAGCAAGATGCGTCGCCGCCGCGCGGCCTCACACCCGAAGAAAAGAAACACATCGATGAGAAAAACGCCGCGGCGGCACAGAGTGCGGAGCAGGATCTCGCGAAGATGAAGAATGATCCCACGTTCGGGCAGGATGTTGGTTTTTTGAAGGATACGCCCGAGCATGCCGATCTGTATTCCGCGATCTCACAAGAAAAAATTGGAGTGATTCCGCGCGTCATTGAAACGCCCAAAGCGTTTTTTGCCGCGCGGATCGAGGAAACGAAAGACGCGGGGAAGGACATCAAGGCCGCGCATCTTCTCATCCAGTACAGAGGCGCGGATCAAGCGCCATCAAGCACGATTCGAACGAAAGCGGAGGCCCGCACGATCAGTGATCGCATCGCGGAGCAGGCGAGACCGAAAAACTTCGCAGACCTCGCGAAGAGATATTCCGAGGCACCGGGCGCGAAAGAGTCGGGCGGCGATATCGGATGGTTTTCGAAGGGAATGATGGTGCCGGAATTTGAAGCGCCGGCGTTCGCGATGAAGGTCGGAACGATCTCGCAGGTCATTGAAACGCCATTCGGATTTCATCTCATCTCCAAATTGGACGAGCGCACGCTTCGAGACGTCCATGTCCGCTTGCGTGCACATGTGAAAACGCAGCCGTCAAACATTCTTCCGCCGGCCGACGGATGGAAAAATACGCCGCTCACGGGCAAGCAGCTCAAACGCGCGCAGATTGATTTTGATTCCCAAAGCGGCGCAGTGCAGGTGTCGCTCGTCTTCGACGAGGAAGGCGCTGCGCTTTTTGCGGATATCACGAAACGGAACATCGGCAAACCAGTTGCCATCTTTCTCGACGGACAAATCATTTCCCAGCCGACGGTTCAATCCGTGATTCCGAGCGGACAGGCCGTGATCACCGGGAGTTTTTCCATACCGGAGGCAAAAATTCTCGCCCAGCGGCTTCAGGCCGGCGCGCTTCCTGTCCCTATCAAACTCATTGCGCAGCAATCCGTGGGGCCGACGCTCGGGCAGGATTCCGTACATAAATCGTTCTTGGCAGGACTCTGGGGGTTCGCCTTCATCGTGATCTTCATGCTCGCGTGGTATCGGTTGCCCGGTCTTCTCGCCATCGCATCGCTTGTGCTGTATGTCGTCATTTCATTCGCGATTTTCAAGATTCTTCCCGTGACGCTGACGCTCTCCGGCATCGCGGGATTCATTTTGTCGCTCGGCATCGCCGTTGACGCAAACGTGCTCATTTTCGAGCGGCTCAAAGAAGAACTGCGCGCGGGGAAAGCGTATGGGCTCGCGTTGGAAGAAGCGTTTCGCCGCGCGTGGCCATCGATCCGCGACGGCAACTCGACGACGCTGATCTCCTGCGCCGTGCTCTATTGGTTCTCGTCTTCCATCATTAAAGGGTTCGCGCTCACGCTTGCCATCGGCATTCTCATGTCGCTCTTTACCGCCATCGTCGTCACGCGGACAACGCTCCGGCTCATTGCGACGCCGCGCGTGATCGAAACGCTTCCATGGCTCTTTTTATCGCGAAGAAAGCAGACGATCGATCACACAAAACAGATATGAACATCATCACATGGCGCGTTGTCTGGTATCTTTTTTCAGGGGTCCTCGTCGGCGGATCTCTCGTCGTGCTCGCCGTGTTCGGATTGAAGCAGGGGATTGATTTTACCGGCGGTTCGCTCCTCTCCGTCCGTTTCGAGAATACGCGCCCAAGCCCTGTAGACATCGAACGCGCGCTCGCGCCGATCAATCTCGGCGCGATCACGATCCAACCCGTCGGCGATCACGACGTGAACATTCGCACGAAGACCCTTGAAGAGAACGCGCATCAAAACATTCTTCTATCCCTTCGACGCACGTTCGCAACAACGACGGAGCTGCAGTTCAACGCGATCGGCCCGGCGATCGGACAGGAGCTTCGGCACAAGGCACTGACGGGGCTCGTCATCGTGTTTTTGTCGATTCTTGCGTTTATCGCATGGTCGTTTCGCCACGTGTCCGCGCCCGTTGCAAGCTGGAAGTACGGCATCATCGTCATCGTGACCGCATTTCATGACGTGGCTGTCCCCGTCGGTCTCTTTGTCCTCCTTGGCATATTCCGAGACGTTGAAATCGGTACGCCGTTCATCGCCGCGATCCTCACGATCATGGGATACTCGATCAATGACACGATCGTCGTGATGGATCGCGTCCGCGAGAATCTTCAGAAATCAACAGGACATTTTGAAGAGATCGTCGAGCGTTCGCTTCGGCAGACCATTCTTCGATCGTTCAACACCTACATGACGACGACGCTTGCGCTTCTCGCCGTGTACTTCTTTGGGGGCGAATCCATCAAACATTTCGCGCTCGCCCTCATCACGGGTATCGTCACGGGAACGTACTCTTCTATTTTTATCGCCGCACCTCTTCTCGTGACGTGGAATCGATGGGCGTCGAGAAAAGGAACCTCTAAAAAACGATGAAGTGCGACGTGCTGCCTGCCCACCAATCCCGACACATCCACAAGGCGTAGGTAGGCGGGTCTCATCGTTTTTTAGAATTTTGTAGATATGCTATACTCACATTTGCTATGACACTCCGTCACCATCCCCATCGCAATTTGTTCGCACCTCAACCCGCGCCCGCTCTGTTCCGTACGATTGCATATTCATTCGTCGGCATCACGGTTTTGATCGCCATTATGGCGTTGTGGCTTTCCTCGACTCGCGCGCGCGCAACGGTCAAAATGAAACGCGAAATCACGACGGTAGACACATTCGTGGATCTCGCAAAAAATCCCGAAGCCGGGCAACTGCGCGGCCGCATCGTCAAAGGAACGTTTCAACAAATACAGGACTATTCGGTGAAGGAGGGAACGCCAGTGGATGGAATCGTTGTAGGCGTTGTCACAATCATCAACGCCTACTCAAAACCACAGACGCTCGTTGCTACGACGCGACTGCTGACAGCAGACAATCGTCTGTACCGGATAGACAAAACGGTTGTCGTGCCGTCGAAGCAATCCGTTACGGTCACGGCGCATGCGGATAAGCCAGGAAGAACCTCTGAAGCAGCCGTCGGGACAAAACTCACGATTCCAGGATTGTGGCCAGAGCTTCAAAAATTTATTACCGCGGAGGTCACGAGCGGTTTTTCTTCCACGAAGATCGTGAAGAAAATCGCGAGCGAGAACGAATTGAAAGACGCATACGCTTCGCTCCAAAATACGGTCATGGCACAGGCCGAGAAAGCGCTTCGCGCCGAAGCCGGCGTCGGAACCGAATGGAATGTTCTCCTTGACGCAAAAATCATTGAGAAAAAGAGCAACGTCACCGTCGGTGAGAAAACGGAGAGTTTTCTTGCGTCCATGAAGATCGAAGTGACGGGCGTGTTTTATCCCGCCAAAGACATCGAAGTTCTCATTCGTCAGAAATTGAAAGAGAAACTTCCGGACGAGCGCGAACTCATCGAGTTTGATCCATCGCGCGCAACGACAGCGATCGATTCTCTGGACGTGAAAAATGAGAAGGCGCGTCTCCACATTACGGCGCAGGCGCTCTCACGGCTCACGGAGAAGAGCCCGCAACTCGCAAAATCGCACATCCTCGGACTTTCGGAAGCGGACGCGTCCGCGAAGCTCAAAGCCGTTGACGGCGTCGAGCGGGTTGACATTCGCATCCGTCCCTCGTGGATTCACACGATTCCGTCTTCAGCGAGTCATCTGGAACTCGTTGTTCAATAAAGGAACCTCTGAAAAACGCGGCTCGACTGTCTTCGACGCCGAAGTCGATCTGCT
>CAYHYU010000064.1:0-4284 GCA_964360885.1 uncultured Gammaproteobacteria bacterium
GACGCTTGGAATCGATCGGTATTTTTTTCGCATTATCGTGACGAAAGAAAAACACAAAAAAGATTTTGAACGCATCGTCTCGAAGACGATAGAACGACGTTCGAGTTTTGTCGTCGGCGATCGTGTGAGAAAAGAAATTCGCATCGGCAATTCGCTTGGCGTACAAACGGTCTGGCTCAACAGAGGGAAATTTGCCAACGAAAAACCGAGAAATACACTTGAGCAGCCGACGTACAAAATACGCGCCTTGCGAGAGATTTTATCGGTGGTTCCTTGACGTCAATTTGGTGGCAGTCTGCTGCCCCGTTGAAAGCGGGATAGCAACCCTGCCGCGAAGTCGCGGTTTAGTTCCTTCACAACGACACACTGGAGGCCAACATGTACGATCAGGTCAGACGCGTTGTTCTCGATTCGGGTCTTTGGGCCAACGGGAGAGAGGCGAGCCACGGCTTCATTCTTTCTCCGAGCGTTTACGAAGTCACGCAGGAAAAACGACAAGAGCTGGAAGTCATCGGCGCGGCATTGCACGACTGCCTCGCAGGACTCGGCAGAATCGCGGCCATAGCACTTCATCCCCATCTCGGCCACAGCAAAACGTGGAATATGCTCGCGAAAACTCTGCAGACCGGAGTTCCGAGAATCTACCACGACATCATGGCACTTCATCCGAGTCGTGCCCCGAGCATTTGCAAGGTTGATTTCATGGAATCAGTCGATGGAAACTTGCGAATCGCCGAGATTGACGGTCATAACAAGCATGGCCTCGGTTACTCAACGCTTGCGGCGAGGATTCGCCGAGTTGTTCTGCCTGGAGCACAGACATTCCCCGGCGTTGCGGCAACCATTGCCAAAGAGTTGCAACGGCGCGGGAGGAACAACGCCTGTTTGCTCTATGCGGATCAGGAGCGGTTTTACTTGCCGGAGTTTTGCATCCTGCAAGCTGAACTCGCCCAGTATGGCATGAAACTCATCGTGGTCGCCGAAAGCGATCTACGCGTTGAGGACAGCAAAGAGCACACGCTCTTCGTTGATTTTCCGTTTCTCTACCGCAATCGTGCGCTCAATACGCTGCTCGCCGCGCGCTATCGTTCCGGTGAGATTGAATTTCTGATCCCGCCGAAGCCATTCCTTGGTTCAAAGGCGATACTCGCCCTGCTTCGGAACGACATCTGTGATGAGGAACTTGAGGCGATTCTCAAATCACAAATCCGTCCCACGTCGCTTGAGATGCTTCGTCGCTACATCCCGAGGACGTATCTCGTTCATAAACGAGCGAAAGAGGAGCATTGGCGGGGCATCTGCGACGATGCGCGTTTCGTACTCAAAGAGTCAATTTCAAGCGGCATGAAGGGCGTGACATTCATTGATGAACCGCACTTCAATGCGATCCTGGAGCGTGCGCGCGGTTCGTGTTACCGTTACATCTTGCAAGAAGAAGTAACCAATGGCTCTCGGACGTTTGACTCCTTCACGGAGAGAGGTCGTCTTCAGCAAGGCGAGTGGTTTATGCGAGTCACTGTGCACTACGCAGTCCGCAGTGTCGCTGACATTGTCATCACGGCACGGCAGGATAAGAAGGTCCACGGCGCGTCCGACTGCCTCCAGCTTAGTTCGATCGTCGTCTGACGATACTCACATGAGCTTACACTGAAACAGTATAAGCTCTTTTTTTTGACTCTCTGGCGAACTTGAAGCCGAAACGGTACTGTCATCGGCATGACTAGCCTTCTCGACAATTTGAACGACGCCCAACGCATTGCCGTCACGCATACGGATGGTCCGCTCTTAATCGTCGCGGGCGCGGGAACGGGAAAAACGACGGTGCTCACGAGGCGGTATGCGTATCTTCTGGAATCGCAGGGACTTACGACCGACAACCTTCTCGCGCTCACGTTCACCGACAAAGCGTCTGGTGAGATGGAGGATCGCGTGCTGCAGCTTCTTCCGAACGGCGCATATGATTTTTGGATATCGACGTTTCACGGGTTCTGTCAGCGAGTGCTCGAGCGATACGCGTTTGAGATAGGACTCCCGAACCGTTTCCGTCTCCTCAACGACACGGACGCATGGCTCCTTCTCGCGCGTCGGCTGAACGAACTGCCGCTCGACCGCTATCGGCCGCTTGGGAATCCGATGAAATTTCTCGCCGGACTTCTCACACACTTCTCGCGCGCAAAAGATGAAGGGATCACGCCGGAACGGTATCTCGAATTCACAGAGAATCTTGTACTCGACGGAGATCAAGAATTCGTGACCGGAGAACGGGCCCGCCTGAAAGAAATCGCTGACTGTTATTTTGCGTACCGACGCATTCTCCGCGAAGAAGGCGCGTTGGATTTTGGAGATTTGATCGTCGAGACACTTCGTGTGCTCCGAGAAGTTCCACGTGCGCGAAAAGAACTTCATGCGCAATTTGCCCACGTGCTCGTTGATGAGTTTCAAGACACGAATTGGGCGCAGTATGAATTGATGAAATTGATCGCAGGCGATCGCAAGAATCTCACCGTTGTGGGTGACGACGACCAGGCAATTTATAAATTTCGCGGCGCATCGCTTGCGAACATTTTGCAATTTCGAGAAGATTTTCCGGAGGCAAAAACCGTCGCGCTCACGGAAAACTATCGTTCCCATCAAGAAATTTTGGATGCGGCATACCTGTGTATTCAAAAAAACGATCCGAATCGGCTTGAAATCCGACTCGCGACCACTGGGTTATCGAAGCGTCTCACGAGTCAGAGCGGAACGGGTGGCGTTGTGACGGCTCTGTGGTTCACGACGCTCGAGGAGGAAGCGGAGCACGTCGCCGCACGCATCCGCGAGATGAAAGAGGCGGACGCGACCCTCGCGTGGAATGAGTGGGCGATCCTCTCGCGCTCGAACGACGGATGCGAACCGTTCCTGCGCGCGCTCGAGCGCCACGGCATCCCATTTCGTTTTGTCGCAATGCGAGGGCTGTACGCAAAACCCATTGTCGTCGATCTCACGGCATTTTTTTCGCTGTTCGCGGGCGGCGCGGATTCTCCCACGACATGGCGCGCACTGAATGCGCCATGGTATTCGTTTTCACCTCGCGATCTTTCGACATTCATCGCTTTCGCATCGCGGAAGAAGGGCGGGACGCTGTGGGATGCCGTCGCTTCGTGTCGCGAGATTCCGGGGATCGGCGCAGAAACGATCGCGCGCGCCGAAGCATTCATCTCGCAGATGCGCTCCCTCGCGGAAGCCGCGCGTCGTGAGCGTCCGCTCAAGATTTTCGAGCTTACTCTCGAGAAAACAGGCGCGTTAAGGAACATTTTGACGCTGCCGGAACGCGAGAAGATCGAGACGCTCGGACACTTGAACGCGTTCGCGAACCGCATCAAGAGATATGAACATGCGACGCTTGCGCCCACGCTCCGTGGCTTCGTCGAAGAGTTCCGTGAGGAAATAGCGAGCGGGGAAGAGGGCGCGCTTCCGAACGACGCTGATTTCGGACCCGAGGCCGTGAGCGTCATGACCGTCCACGCTTCAAAGGGTCTTGAGTTTGCGCACGTTTTCGTTGTCTCGCTTGTCGATCAGAGATTTCCAACGCGGCCGCGCGGCGAATCGATTCCATTGCCGGACGGTCTCGTGAACGAGCGTTTGCCGGAAGGCGATACGCATCTTGAAGAAGAGCGTCGTCTTTTATACGTCGCCATGACGCGCGCGAAGAAGAGCGTCACGCTCACGGGCGCGGAGTCGTACGGCGGCGTACGGAAGAAAAAACCGTCGGTATTTATGAACGAAATTGGGAGAGAAATCACACGGATTGCACAGGCGACGTCTGATGCAGATGCAAGAGAACTGACAACGCCTCCTGCAATCTTTGACGCCTCTGCAACCGCTTCTGCGGACGCGTTTCTTCTCAAACGTCGATTTTCGTTCACACAGCTCGCGGCGTTTCGGAAATGTCCACTCCAATACAAATTTGCCCACCTCTACCGCATTCCCATTCTTGGAAGCTATCAGAAAAGCTATGGCCAATCCATGCACCTCGCATTCCATGACATTCTCGCCCTGCACGTCGAGCGAGGCAAAGCACGGCAGGGCGATCTATTCGGAGTTGGGGAAACGGAAAACGGGAAACGGGAAACGGGTGTCGGAGGGTTTCGTGTGAGCATCGAAGAGGCCATAGATATCTTTGAATCGCGGTGGATCGATGAGTGGTATTCACAGCGGACGCTTCATGATACCTATAAAGAAGAGGGGAGAGCTGCGACCCGACGGATGTATGAGCGCTGGTCACAGGACGTGCCGAATATCATC
>CAYHYU010000065.1:0-4272 GCA_964360885.1 uncultured Gammaproteobacteria bacterium
GACTTCGTGATCGAAAGGACGGAGGAAGGTCACTGAACAACAACTTGAATAAGCGTCGCATCGAACGTTTCCATGAGACGAACGTCGCGCGGACTCTGCACAAATACGCGATCTCCCGCTTTGATGTCCGTGAGAAGGATTGATTTCGTGATGACGCTTGTCGGTGGAACGGTTTTGGTCCCTTTCTGCTTGACAAACGCCGCGATCTCTTCCGTAAATTGTTCGGGCGACTTGTTTGTTATGCGCTGAATGCGCGTCGAACCCGTGACTGCGACAATGCGCTCATTGGGCACGCCATCGACGATCAGATTCGTATCAAATGACTCCTGCGTAACAGTTATCGTATCCGGACCAAGGGATACCACGTGCCCAAAAAACTGACTTGCATTCTGCGTAGGCATCACGCAGATTGAGGCGTACGCTCGGCGAGCTGCAAGATATCCTTTGATAAAATTCTCGGTTGTTGTCGCGCGCAGTTTTCGTTCAAGTTGCAGCGCATTCAATCCGACGAGGATAAACGCCGTGAGAACAAGAATCGACGCGAGCGCCACGAGGAGGCGGCGGCTCGAAGAAGGGGGGAGAGGTAGCATATGCGTAGAGCATATCACATCCGGGTACGAGCAAGAAAATCCTGCCGCTGCTGACAAGATGTCCAAAAACAGATACAGTGCTCCCATGCAACTCTTCCGCACGGCTCAATTTGATGAAGCCATTCGTCTCATGGAATCAGGCGGCCCATTCACGTTTATCACTGGCCGCGCGGGCACGGGGAAGAGCACGCTTCTGAAACACTTTCGCGAGACGACGAAACAGGTCGCTCCGGTTTTGGCTCCAACGGGTGTGGCGGCTCTGAATGTTGATGGCGAAACCGTTCATCGATTTTTTCGTTTTGCGCCTGGGATCTCGGTCAAAGATGCGCGGAAAAAGGGCGTCTCCGCGCGCAATCCGGAGGTGTATGTGAAAGCAGACGTACTGGTGATTGATGAGATCTCGATGGTGCGAGCGGATCTGTTGGATTGTGTGGACCAATTTCTTCGAGGAGCGCGGAAAAACAAATTGCCGTTCGGAGGACTCCGGATTGTTGCCATCGGAGATTTGTATCAGCTCCCTCCTATTGTCACATCTTCCGAGCGCGGCGCGTTCTCACAGCTCTATACTTCCCCCTATTTCTTCGCCTCACATGTTGCTCATGATCTTATTGCCTCTCACGGTATTTCCTTCATCGAATTGGAAAAGGTCTACCGCCAATCAGATCCGGCATTTATTTCCCTCCTCAATGCCGTGCGCAACCGAAGCATCACGGAAGCAGATTTGAAACGGCTCAATGTTCGCGTCCATCACACTCCTCCGGAAGAAGCCATCGTCCTGACGTCCGTCAATGCATCGGCTGACGAATTAAACGCAAAACGCTTGCAACGGCTACCGGGAACCATCAAAACCTTCCATGGAGAGTTCCGTGGAGATTTCCCGGAACGCGAGGTCCCGGCAGACGCCGAACTTCGCCTGAAAAAAGGAGCGCGCGTGATGTGCGTTGCCAATGATGAAAACGGCCGCTTTGTAAACGGAACGCTTGGATGGATCGCTGGCTTCGCAAAAGACGATGAGGAGTCAGAACCGTCCATCCGCGTCAAACTGGATACCGGAGACACCGTTTCCATCTCACCTCACACATGGAGAATCTATCGCAGCGTTTACGATCGAGCTGCCAAAACATTGGATCAAGAAAAACTGGGCAGCTTTACGCAGATTCCTCTCAAGCTCGCGTGGGCCGTGACCATTCACAAGAGCCAGGGCAAAACATTTGACCGCGTCGCGGTTGATCTTGGACGAGGCGCATTTGCCGCGGGTCAAACGTATGTGGCTTTGAGCCGTTGTCGTTCGTTTGAAGGATTGGCTCTCGTGAAACCAGTGAAACTCCAAGACATACGATTGGATTATTCCATCGTAAAGTTTGTGACATCGCTTCAATACGATCTGGCTCGTGAGGAGTTGCCAATGGACGAAAAAATCGATCTGTTGCGCCGCGCGGCCACGGAACGCAAACGCCTGAAGATCACGTATCTGAAGGGGAAGGACGAAAAATCTGAACGAGTCATCATTCCGAGAACGATCGAAGAAGACGAATATGCAGGCCATCGTTTTCTGGCGCTACGCGCGTGGTGCGAACTACGGCAGGAAGAGAGAACGTTTAATGTGGAGAGGATATTGGAAGTAGGGGATGTAAAGGCAGATGAAAATTGAGTGACGTAAAGAAAAGCGTAGGCATTGTTTTTTTCGCTACATTGAGAGAAAATTTCAGATATCCACAGGATGTTGACAAATCAACTTGTTTTATGTATTTTGATTATAGGACGCGCCACATGAACGAATGGTGCGCTTCGGCGTTTACGCGCAAATGCGCGTGAATGTTGAGCAATTACGCTCTTTGACAATCTCCGTTCAGGTGCAAAGGAAGGGCAACAATGTCCACGAAATTGACTCGACTGTCGAGCGGGACCGCTCCGGTCCTGTTCAGTTTCATGATCTTCGTCCTCACGCTCATTGGTTGCGGCAGCCCGACCGAGACGGAAACTCCGTCACCGGACTCTGCGACGACGCTTGATACGGCAATCACACCGACGGACGCGACGAATGAAATCGCTGTGCCCACAACGGATGCAGACGACGCGTCGCGAGAGACAACGGCCGACACAGCCGACTCGAAATCCACTTGCACGCAAGGCGACAAGTGCGACGAGATCGGTAAGCCATGCGAATCGTTCGTCTGCACCCCGTGTGGGTGGCAAAACGCGATGAGCGACTGCGACGCTGGCACACCAGATGCCGACGGTTCGTCCGACGGCGATGCGCCAAGCGACGCAGATGCATTCGACAGTGTCATCGTCGCAGACAGCGACGCAGACATGCCGGACACGTTCGTCGCAGATGCGACGCCCGACACTCCGACGCCCGACACTCCGACGCCCGACGCGGATGCGACGATTGATACCATGCCGGACACGTCTGTCGCAAAAGATACGGCGACGCCCGATGCGGATGCGTCTGATACGACCAAGCCGGACACGTTCGTCGCAGATGCGACGCCCGACACTCCGACGCCCGACGCAGACGCACCAGATGCGCCTGCGGATTCGGGAGTTGCCGACACCGGACCCAGTGACACGGGGACGGACAGCGACGCAGAAACACCGCCACCCGACACTGCGCCCAAGACGCTCAAGTTCTCCAAGCTGGTGCGGGATACCGCCTTCGATGCTCTGAAGATCTTTGGCGGCGCGATCGAAGATGTTGGTCGGGGGTGTGCTCCGTCTCCGACTTCGGTGTATGTCCCTGTCCGCAATGGTGGCAAGGCCACAGTTGTGCGTTGGAACGGAACGTCGTGGATAGACGAAGGCATCCCAGGCCCGCCGCAAGGCGCAGCAGCTGTCTGGTGTACCGGTGACGATAATGTTTGGCTTGCAGCTGGCACGTCAACCTTGGGCACGCTTCTGTATAAGAAGGGTGGTGGCTGGACCATTGACTCGACGCAACCCACAACCAGTGTTATCAGCGATATCACCGGCCACAGCGCTACGGAGATGTTCATCGTCGGTCGGAAAAGTACGCCAGACGTTTTGGCGGTATGGAAAGGCACGGGCAGTTCCTGGACCGAGCTTCCTGCGCTTCCGAGCTCTGACTGGTTTACTCCGATCCAACTCTACGCGCCGGGAGACGGTAAAGTCGTGCTCGGAGGGTATGACATCGACGAGAGTAGCTTTCTTGACAAGCAGCTCGCATTGTACATCTACAACAGCACGACATGGACAAAGCTCCTTTCGCCTGCTGGCGAAGACCTCGTCTACGGCGGCGGTGTTCACGGCACTTCGATCAATGAGATCTGGGTTGCTGGACGGACGTCAGGCAAGGTCGGCAAGGTCTGCAAGGTGAGTTCGCTCACTACATGGACATGCTGGACATCGGCATCTACATCCCCAGTGAGTGTCTTTGGCCCCGTCTATACACCATGGAGCGGAGCCGCGCTGTCCGCAGGACAGGTAGATTCAGTCGCGCCACCAGGCGCAGGACGATTCATGATGATTGACTCGACCACGGTATCACCTGCGGCGATTACAATCGACACAAAATCACGCGGAGCCAATGCCATCTGGAGGGCTCCCGGGACCAAATCCTACTTCATGGATCACTCAGGTAAACCCGGTGAGCCGGCGGGATTCTACCGCCTGACCAGCGACTAACGACTGTCTCGCCTCTTGACTTCCGAAAGGGAGCGGG
>CAYHYU010000066.1:0-4125 GCA_964360885.1 uncultured Gammaproteobacteria bacterium
TCCCGCCATGCGACGACCTTTAAAGACGTGTTGCGGACCGCCTGCGCCGATCGAACCCGGCATGCGAAGCTGATCCTTGTGCCCGTGCGAGGACGGATGGCCGTGGAATCCATGACGCTTCACAACGCCCTGAAATCCTTTTCCTTTCGATGTACCCGTCACTTCCACGAAATCTCCGACGACAAACGCCTGTGCGTCGATCGTGTCGCCGCGTGTGAGATTCACGGTGTCGCCAAGGCGAAATTCACGCATCATGCGAACGGTCGGCAGATCTTTCAGATGACCCTCTTGCGGCTTTACGCGCTTCTTCATCTCGAGGAAACCAAGCTGGATGGCAGAATAGCCATCCGTGTCTTTGGACTTCACCTGCGTCACGACGCACGGACCCGCTTGAACGAGCGTAACCGGAACGACAGTGCCGTCCGAGCGGAATACCTGTGACATTTCAAGTTTTTTCGCGAGAATACATTTCATAATTCGTAGACCTTCGCTGGCGTTTTACGGAAAAAGCCAGAAGCGCAAGTCCGTCGAAAACAGACGTGCGCTCCTGGCCTTTTTGCGATCAGAAAGGCGTTGGATTGTCAGGAACCATCGGGATTCGCACGAATCGCAGGGAGGTTATTCACCGTCTTAGGCGGTGAAACTTTCTCCTTGGGTGCTTCTCACCGGCGGGTACGAACGGAACAATGCTACATCTTGATCTCCACGTCAACCCCCGCAGGGAGGTTGAGCGACGTCAACGATTCGATCGTTTTTGCATTGGGATCGAGAATGTCAACAATTCGCTTATGAATCCGCATCTCGAATTGCTCGCGCGCGTTCTTGTGAACGAACGTTGAGCGGTTCACTGTCCACTGTTTCTTTTCCGTTGGAAGTGGGATTGGACCGACGACGCGCGCACCCGTTCGAACTGCCGTATCGATAATCGTGTGCGTCGCTTGATCGATAATCTTGTGGTCAAACGCGCGAATCTTGATCCGAATGCGGGAGGTGACCTCCTTCACTGCCGCGGACTTTACAGATGTCGTCGCGGTCATGGATTATTTCGTGATCTTCGTCACGACGCCGGCGCCGACGGTCTTGCCGCCTTCGCGGATAGCAAAGCGCATCTTCTCTTCGATCGCAACAGGCGTGATGAGCGTGACGTTCATGTTTACCGTGTCGCCAGGCTGAACCATCGCGACGCCGTCTGGAAGCGTTACAGCGCCCGTCACGTCCGTCGTACGAATATAGAACTGCGGCTTATAACCCGTCACGAACGGCTTATGGCGTCCGCCTTCTTCTTTCGTAAGAGCGTACACCTCTGCCTGAAATTCCGTGTGCGGAGTGATCGAGCCCGACTTGCACAGCACCATGCCACGTTCAACTTCTTCTTTCTTAATGCCGCGGAGGAGGAGGCCTGCGTTGTCGCCTGCGCGCCCTTCCGTGAGCTGCTTATTGAACATCTCGATTCCCGTAACGACGGTTTTGCGCGTGTCACGAAGACCGACGATTTCAACTTCCTCGTTGATTTTTACCATTCCGCGCTCAATACGACCCGTGACGACCGTGCCGCGACCTTCGATGGAAAATACGTCCTCAACCGGCATGAGGAGCGGCTTATCCGTTTCACGCACCGGTTCTGGAATAAATTCGTCAAGCGCTTTGACAAGTTCCAAGACAGGCTTCGACGCCGCTTCGTCCGATGGATTTTGGAGCGCCTTGAGCGCGGACCCACGAATGATCGGGGTGGTATCGCCCGGGAATTCGTACTTTTTCAAGAGGTCGCGGATTTCCTGTTCAACGAGGTCAATGAGTTCCGCATCTTCAACCATATCCACTTTGTTCAAAAAGACGATGATTGCCGGCACGCCGATCTGACGAGCGAGCAAAATGTGCTCACGGGTTTGCGGCATGGGGCCGTCTGTCGCGGACACGACAAGAATCGCGCCATCCATCTGTGCCGCGCCCGTGATCATGTTCTTGATATAATCCGCATGTCCCGGACAATCAACGTGCGCGTAATGGCGCTTTTCGGACTCGTATTCTACATGCGCGGTTGCGATTGTGATGCCGCGCGACTTAGATTCCGGAGCTTTATCGAGATCATCAACTCCTTTTTTCTGCGCCGTCTGGCCGTGTGCCGTGAGAACAGCCAAGATGGCCGCCGTCAAGGTAGTTTTTCCGTGATCGACGTGACCAATTGTCCCGACGTTCACATGAGGTTTGGTTCGTTGGAAGACATCCGCCATAGCGGTTCTACATGTCACCCGACGGACGTCGGGTCACTTAAAGATTAGTTAGAGTGAAAAGATGATATCAGATACCAAAAAATGACGCAAGAGCGCGGATGCTTGACTTCTTTTTTGAGAGGTGCTACACATCTCATGTAGGCAACGCTTAGGCATTGCTCACAAACCAGCCGCCTGTCGTAAGATGGGGATTCGTATCCAGCTGGCCCTCACGGGAGTATCGGTCCTGATCGAAAGGTTAGGGACGGTTTGCTCCAGTTCTGGGGGAAAATCCCGTCCTGCCTCTTTCGAGAGGCTGGATCGTCCGTCTGAGACGGATACTCTCCCGTTCGTTGGAAGCCCATCCACGACCCTTTTACCACGAAGTCGCCAAAACATCAGTTCCTAAACTTCGTGGTGACGTTTCACGGATGACCAGAGTGTTCCACAGCTCAACAAAGCTAAAAATGCTCTTGTCATCTTCCAGCGCCTGTGGGAGAAGGGATGGATACGAGAGATGGCGCGGATTGCGCTTCATACGAGTCATCTTCCAACGCTCTTGGGAGAAGGGATGGATACAAAGATAGGGTCGGCAATAGGCGCTACTTAGTCATCTTCCAGCGCCTGTGGGAGAAGGGATGGATACTGGGCAGTGCGCAGTGGACAGTGCACACCAGTCATCTTCCAGCGCTCTCTTGTTCTTTCTTTGTTCCATGCCTCGCGTAGGAGCTCCTGTTAAGTCAGGGCTCCTTCTTTTTTTATATCCGCATCAGAATTGGATGAAAAACGTCGCGATTCGCCATGCTTCGACGATCATGACGCAATTTCTCTGCTTTCTTTCCGACGTACCAGCCGAATCGAGGATCTCCATTTCGGAAGAGCTCCCGACCGATGGTGGAAACATGGCATCCGAGCCGACGAGCTATCTCTCCATTCGAGAGACCAGCATCCTTCCATGCTTCAAGCTTTGTACGATGATCTGCGTTAAGTGAGTATACGACATTTCGGTACCGTTAAGGACTTAAGGAACCTCTGAAAAACGCGATCTGCTCGTGCTTCACTCGAAAACTCCTCGACGTATGTTTCCCGACGACGCTGTGCGTGTCGGGATCCCGACAACCCGCTACGCGGGTTCGTCGGGACAATACTTTACGTCTGCGTCGTTTCCTCGCTCCAGCACGTCGTATCTCATCGTTTTTCAGAGCTTCCTTAGGTGTGAAAGTCACAAGACCTTAGCCCCGAGATGTTGTTTTGTTCAGGTGTTGCACTTTGAACTTGAATTCAAGCGCGGATGCTTGACTTCTTTTTTGAGAGGTGCTACACATCTCATGTAGGCAACGCTTAGGCATTGCTCACAAACCAGCCGCCTGTCGTAAGATGGGGATTCGTATCCAGCTGGCCCTCACGGGAGTATCGGTCCTGATCGAAAGGTTAGGGACGGTTTGCTCCAGTTCTGGGGGAAAATCCCGTCCTGCCTCTTTCGAGAGGCTGGATCGTCCGTCTGAGACGGATACTCTCCCGTTCGTTGGAAGCCCATCCACGACCCTTTTACCACGAAGTCGCCAAAACATCAGTTCCTAGACTTCGTGGTGACGTTTCACGGATGACCAGAGTGTTCCACAGCTCAACAGAGCTAAAAATGCTCTAGTCATCTTCCAGCGCCTGTGGGAGAAGGGATGGATACTTAGCCAGAGCCCGGACCGAAGCAGGCGTGCGGTCATCTTCCAGCGCCTGTGGGAGAAGGGATGGATACCGATGGATGCTAGATATCGGGAGTATCGAGTCATCTTCCAGCGCCTGTGGGAGAAGGGATGGATACCAAGAACAAACAGGCCGATCGGGCGAGTGAAGTCATCTTCCAGCGCCTGTGGGAGAAGGGATGGATACCAGATGGATCTTGTGCCCGGTGCCTTTA
>CAYHYU010000067.1:0-4122 GCA_964360885.1 uncultured Gammaproteobacteria bacterium
CAGGTGGTTAGAGCGTCACACTGATAATGTGAAGGTCCCTGGTTCGAGTCCAGGCACGCCCACCATGCACAAATCGCGCGGTCACGAGCATTCCTCGGCCACGCGATTTTGCGTTAGTTGAGCATAGATTCGGGAATGGGTAAGCGATTCGGACTCTCCGCATGTATCGATGGTGCGAGGGATGGCACATTCTTTTGAGCCGAAATGTCGGGTCGAACGCCTGAAGTGAACTTCTCACTGCCTAATTGGCATCACGATGTATTGATATTTCTCCTCCGATCCTTCAGGGGTGAGAAGGAGTGGATTCATACGATCGACTTGGCGAAGCCGAACATCCTCACATGCCATGGCCGCCAGCCCATCCATCAGATATCGAAAATTGAGCATGACGGAATTTGCCTCGCCCGTGATCTTTCCTTTGAGCACCGTTTTTGTTTTTCCTGTCCCTTGATCAGCGGATTTCACGATGCATACTCCTGTGTTCGGTTCGAGTTCAAGATGGATATCAAAAATCCCTTGCCGCGAAAATAAACTTGCCGCGCGCACGGCTTTCTGAAGCTCGAGACGCGATATCACCGCCTCGGTTTTGAAATTCTGCGGAATCAGCTGTGTGTAGTCCGGAAATGACCCTTCGATCAGCCGCGAGATCAGCTCGACATTTCCGAACGTCATAAGCATTTGATTCTCCGTGAACGAAAGTTGAGCGTATTCAGGCATGGCAAGTTCATCTTTGTACGTTCCGAGGATACGAGACACTTCAACAAACGCCCGCGCAGGCACGATCATTCGCGCTTCGGTTTGATCTCCTGTCATGGAAATGATTCGTTCGGCAAGGCGATAGGAATCCGTTGCCGCAAATGCGACGCGACCTGCACCAGCGACTCCTCCAAAAAAACATGCAACCCCCATGAGCTCTGGCCTTGATTCAGATGTTGTCACCGCAAACGCGACTTGACCAATTGCTCGCTTTAATTCTTCAGCTTTGATCTCAAAGGGCGTGTGCGTCACAAGTTTTGGAAGCACTGGAAACTCACTCGCAGACATTCCCTTTAACACAGTTTCCTGTTCCGCAGACCGCACTTCAAGCCCCTCATCCGTCACAAGAAGTTCAATCTTTCCTGATGGAAGAAGTGACACATAATCGAGAAAAAGTTTTGCTGGAACGCTGTATTCACCCTCCTGCTCAATTTTTCCGCGAATCGTGCTATTCACAGCAAGTTCAAGATTTGTCGTCGATACACGAAGTGATCCACCTTCTGTTTTGAGTAAAACATTTCCGAGAACAGGAAGGTTTATATTTTTTCCCGTTATATGACTTACAAGCTGTAATCCTTGAACGAGATTTTCTTGGGTGCAGGCAAAATGCATAGGGTTCTGTTAGAAAATAAACTTAATAGAACAGAGGCAGCAGTAGGGATGTGGATGAGGTGGAGAAGGACGCAGAAGCGAGGAAAAATAGACCTATAAAGAGCAACAAATATACCCAGGACTCGTGGATTAAATGCGGATGAAAGGTGGACAATTTTCGTGAGGAACGAGAGAGAAGAAAAGGAGACACAGGAAAGACACGAGACATCCACAGAATTCCCACGACCTTATCCCGAGGAAGCGCCAGCATATAACTTCTCACGGATGACGTTGATGTCACGTCGCAGTTGTTCATTTGTTTTTAGAAGGCCTCCGATTTTTCCGCACGCATGCATGGCCGTGGTGTGATCACGTCCTCCCAAGTGACCACCAATGGCGGGAAAAGAACACTTTGCCTCTTCGCGGAGAAGATACATTGCGATCTGTCGGGGGAATGCAAGCCGTTGCTCACGACTTTTACCGAGCATATCGTTCATGGAGAGATCGAAATATCCTACAACGATTTCGATAAGCCGTCGCGGCGTAATTGAGCATTTTGGCGTGTTCGGGACGAAACTTTGGAGAAGCGTTTGAACGGAATCGACGGTAGGGATTGTATTTTTGAACTGATGGTAGGCAAGAATCTTATTCAGCGCACCTTCAAGTTCGCGGACGTTCACCTGAATCGTTCCGGCAATCGTGCGGAGAATATCCTGGGCGAGCTCTGCGCGGCGTTCGCGCGCCTTCGCTTCGAGAATCGCGACGCGTGTTTCGAAGTCCGGCGCGGATACGTCGCAAATCATTCCCCACTCGAGGCGGGAAAGGAGCCGGCTTTCGAGTCCTTGGATGTCTTTCGGCGAGCGGTCGGAAGTGATGACGAGCTGTTTGTTCTTTTGATGGAGCGTCTCGTACGTGTGGAAGAACTCCTCCTGCGTTCCTTCTCGCCCCGTGAGGAATTGGATGTCGTCCAGAAGCAGCACATCAACGTTCCTGTACGTATCCTTAAATTCTTTACCATGTCCGCTTCGGACCGCATTAATGAATTCGTTCGTGAACCGTTCGCAGGTGACGTAGAGCACCTTGGCGTCAGCGCGTGCATTGAGTATATGGTGGCCGATCGATTGAAGAAGGTGCGTTTTTCCGAGTCCGGAATCGCCGTAGATGTAGAGAGGGTAATAGGAGTTTCCCGGTTGTGCAGCCACGGCAATTGCGGCCGCATGCGCAAGTTCATTCGCCTTGCCGACGATGAATGATTCGAAGACGTACCGTGGATTTAATCCGACATCGTTCGTGGTAGGTGAAGGTGAAGAGCGCGCATCTGTTGCAAAGCGTGGCACGCCGACCTGTGCGTTTTCTACGTGCTCGATAAATTGCGGCAAAACCGTCGTATTTCGCGCCTCAACGCGATAGATGACTTCGCGCAGTCCGTTATTTGAGGTCACATTGCGCAGTGCGCGGATAATTGCATCGTGGTATTTTTTTTCAAGCCACGATTTTGTGAACGTATTCGGGACGGCAATCACGACCCGAGTGCTGTCGCAAGAAGCGATGAACGTGCTCTTGAACCACGTGGTGAAATTGGCTTTTGAGAGCGTCAGTTCCAGCTCTCCGAGCGCAGCGCGCCAGATTTCTTGAAGGTCCATACGCAAGTGCGTGATTCGAGAAGAATAAAAAACCAACATCAGTTCATCACCCGGTCAGGGAAAAGTCAAATCTGTGGACAAAGAGTGGATAAGTTAAGAAGATACACAGTGCGCAGGTGAACAGTTTACAGTTTATAGGATGCAGTGTACACTTTTTCCACTGTCCACTCTCTCTTATGCCCAAACGCACTTATCAGCCAAAAAAGCGTAGATACGCGAAAGTTCACGGATTCCGACGTCGAATGCGTACAAAAGACGGACGCGAGGTGCTTGCGCGCCGACGCCGTAAAGGGCGCAAATCCGTTGCCGTAAAAACACGGAAGTAGGGTCGAGCCATTAGCTCGACTGCATGGCGTATATGCTCCCTCGCACGAAACGCCTCACAAAAAAGAAAGATTTTACCCGTCTTGCATTGAAGGGAAGGTCAATTTTTGGTCCGTATGCGACGCTACGGATCGTCGAAACTCGGCCGAACGAGACGAGTCGAGTGGGGTTTATCACGTCCGTGAAGATGATGAAGCGCGCGGTAGACCGCAACCGCACGAAACGACGCCTGCGCGAAGCGGTGCGCGGTCTTCTCGCGGAGATTCCACCCAACGTCAATCTTCTGTTCATCGCAAAGCCGGATGCGCGTGACGTTAACTATCAAAAACTTGTTGTCGAGATTCGTCGGCTCGTCTCAAAAATCCCAGAGGCGCTTCTGCATCCTCCGCGGCCGTCATCGAGAGGAAAGAAACATGTTGTAAGGATGACCAGAAGCAGCAAGTAGCAAGCAGCTTTGCTCCCATGCAGCTTCTCAATATCCCAAAGCGCGCTGGTCAACTCCTTATCATCGCGTATCAGCGCACGTTCTCGCCAGATCACGGGTGGATCAAGCGTTTCTTTGGTCACCCAGTTTGCCGTTACACGCTGACGTGTTCCGAGTATGGTCATGAGGCGCTGGAGAAATACGGCCTCATGAAAGGATCATGGATGGCGTTTCATCGCATCCTGCGCTGTACGCCGTGGCACAGTGGGGGAGATGATCCCGTTCCCTAAGCATTGCAGACGGATCAGCGCTGATCCGTCTTTTTCCAAAAAAGAAAACGCACCCGATCGAGGAAGGACGCAGATGCGTTTCCTCGAGGGTGCG
>CAYHYU010000068.1:0-4070 GCA_964360885.1 uncultured Gammaproteobacteria bacterium
GCATGATTTTTCGTGCGCGAAATATAGCAATGAATCATACGATGCGTCAAGAGCGGGCGGGCGTGACCGATTCGGACCGCAGCTCACAGGATCCGCGGCAGTCGCGCGAAAAGCGACAGGAGTTGCGCGCCCCACTCAAACAGAGATGAGAAAATGCCAAGCTTCCCGACGGTATCGAGGAGAATGAGAAGGAACAAAAGCATCGATCCCTGCCGTTCGATGAAAATTCGCGCCGAGGCATATTGCGGACTCGCGAGGAACGCAAGCAACGCCTTTGATCCGTCGAGCGGCGGAAGCGGAATCAGGTTAAATACACACAGTGCGACGTTTAACTGCGCGCTGATCACGAGAAACGTAAGAAGAAGATTATTCTCGCCGAGAAGCGGTGCGAGATTCACGCTGAGAATGACGGAAAACGCAGCGAGAATGAGATTGCTCAAAGGCCCTGCCGACGCGATCGCAACAGGCCCCCACTTCGGCCATGTGAGATTATACGGATTGAACGGAACTGGCTTTCCCCACCCGAATCCGATAAAAATCACGGCGAGAAGCCCGATAGGGTCTACGTGCGCCGCAGGATTCAGCGTCAGCCGACCCATTCGTTTCGCCGTCGGATCTCCGAGCCAATTCCCGACAAGCGCATGCGAGAATTCATGGACCGACAGTGCGATGAGAAACGCAATGACCCAAGCCACGAAGAGAAGAGGTTGCTGAAAGAGAAGAGAAAACATAGCGCTGGGGCGTGACTCTTGCCAAGTGTACATGAATAAGCTATAGTGTTGCTACTGTGGCTTTCGTCACAATCCCTCTATCTATGTCCCGCATTGATCAATTGACCGGGCGCGGGCCGAACTTCGGCAACTCTCGCAGCCACTCAAACATCGCCACAAAGCGTCGCCAAAATCTCAACTTGCAAACCGTTCGCATTGGCGGGATGAAGCTGCGCGTTTCCGCGCGTACGCTGAAGACGATCAAAAAAATTGAACGACAACTCAACGGTGAGATGTCGACGCGGAAAGCGAAACAAGCACACAAAGCTACCGAACGCTCCGCGCAATAGCGGCATGAAGGCCGCGGTCGAAAATCGACGGAATCATTCGATCAGCCGTCGGTTTTTTCATACTGGATGCGAGGGCTTTGGCAGCGCGAAGCTTCATCGCAATCGTGACATTTTTCACATCGTGATCGAGCATGCCACGGAACAGTCCGGGATAAACGAGCGCATTATTCAACTGGTTCGGAAAGTCGCTCCTGCCTGTTGCGACGACTGCTGCCCCTGCCGCGTGCGCTTCGTCGGGCATGATCTCTGGAACGGGATTTGCCATCGCGAAAACGATTGGGTGCGGCGCCATGGATTTCACCATCGCAGACGTGACGAGGCCCGCAGACGAAATGCCAATGAAAACGTCTGCTCCGCGGAGCACATCGCACATCCTTCCTTTCTCGTGATGCGAGTTTGTGAATGCCGCAAGATCAGCTTTGACATCTGAAAGATCCGTGCGGCCCGCCCAGATCGCGCCCCCGCGATCACAGACGATGACATGAAGAAATCCTGCGGCGTGAAGGAGATGTGCGATAGCCGTTCCGGCCGCCCCTGCGCCGGAAAGCACAATTTTTATCTTCTTCGACCTTCGCTTCGTGACCTTCATCGCGTTTTCGAGCCCCGCGAGAACGACGATCGCCGTTCCATGCTGATCATCATGCATGACCGGAATGTTGAGCGACGCGGAGAGGCGCCGTTCGATCTCAAAACATCGCGGCGCTGAAATATCTTCAAGTTGGATCGCGCCGAACGACGGCTCAAGAACTTGGACGGTCCGAACGATCTCGTCGACCTCTTGCGTCGCAAGAACGATCGGCACCGCATCGATCCCCGCGAACCGTTTAAAAATCGCACACTTCCCTTCCATGACGGGCAGCGCGGCAAGCGGGCCGACGTTGCCGAGACCGAGGACGGCGGATCCGTCGGAGACGACCGCAACGACGTTGTGACGCCATGTCATCTCCTGTGCGATTCTTGGATCTTTGGCAATCGCGGATGAGACAGCGCCGACCCCCGGCGTGTAGATGAGCGATAAATCAGAACGCGAAACAATCGGCATTTTCAAGCTGATCTCGATCTTTCCGCGAAGCGCATGATGCAATGCGAGAGCGTGCGTTGCGATGTCTTTCATTTATCCAAATGGCCGCTCCTGTGTCTTGTCGATAATCTTCACCGCCTCCTCCACCGTGTCGACAAGTTTCAGAATCGCGATTTCTTCCTTCTCCACATAATGATATTCCTCGCCGACGACGCGATTCACCCACTCGAGAAACGGCTGCCAGAATTTTTTGCCAAACAGGATGACCGGAACATTTTTGGGAATTTTTCCCGTTTGCACGAGCGTGACCATTTCGGTCATCTCATCGAGCGTCCCAAACCCGCCGGGAAAAAACACATATGCCTGCGCGGAAGCGGAGAGCATCACCTTGCGTGTGAAAAAATAATGGAAGCCCATCCCCTTTTTCACATATTGATTCGTTCGCTGTTGGATGGGAAGTTGGATGTTCAACCCCACGGACTCAGCGCCTGCTTCGTATGCGCCGCGATCTGCGGCTTCCATGATGCCGGGACCTCCACCGGAGACCAGCGTGTACCCTTTTTTTCCAAGTGCGTACCCCAGTTCTCGAGCGAATGTGTAATAGGGACTTGTCGGCATCGCGCGCGCACTGCCAAAAATGGAGACCTCCCGCTTCAATGTCGACAACAATTCAAACCCTTCCACAAATTCTGCCATGATGCGAAAAATCCGCCACTGGGGACTTTCGGTAAACAGGGTTTCTTCCATTGGAATACACGCTTGACCAGGCGCACAGAGCCAATGAACATATCGCTTGACGCCGCTTGCTTCGATCGTCTTCGCTATTTTTTTTCCGAGCGTTGCGACCTTTTCGCGCGTGGGTATTTTTCTTGCCATATTTCCATGTATCGTAACATTCATCGTACCTCTTCGAGAAGTTTTGGTTCGTTCAGCGCCTCTTCAACCGAGTGGAGAAATGCTTCGAGATGACGGCGCTGCCAGCAAGGTCCGAGCGCAATCTGATCCGATTGCGCGCCGCGGCGCCGAAATTCAATCGTCTCGATGCCGCGCTCGAGATTGAATCCTTGATGAACGAGAAGCATTGCCTCGAGATCCGCGAGCGGAACGCGTCGCCGCCCGACGAGTGACGTATAGACGATGGCGTGTTCAACGAGCGCCAAGCGTTCCGTTACGCTGTTGAGATAATAGACCCACGCCGCGCCAGTGAGGACCACGGCGATGACCGCTTGCGCTCCGGTGATGTCGGATGCGCCGACGGCCATCACGGCGACGACCGTGAGGATGATGCACGCCATGAGGATCAACGCGCCGCCAATCGAAAAAATTTCCGCGTGGACATCACGCACACAGGACGTTTCTTTTTCCATATGTCCTATCCTCCCGCGCAACCCCCCTCCTTTTGAATCAAGAGTTACAACACCGCTTCTTTTGCGGCCTTTGCAACGCGAAACTTCACCACCGTCTTCGCTGGGATTTGGATCGTCGCGCCCGTCGCCGGATTGCGTCCCATACGCGCGGCGCGGTGTACCTTCACGAGTTTGCCAAAACCCGGAACCACGAACATTCCGTCAATTTTGACGTGCTTATACGCCATTGATGCGAGTGTATCGAGCAAATTTTCAACATCCTTCTTTGCGAGACCTGTTTTCTCGCCAAGTTCGCGCACAATTTGCGTCTTGGTCATTTTCGCCATAGTGACAATGTATGAAAGAATAAAAGAATAATACAGGAAGGATACGGCATGATCTTAGAAGACACAAGCAAACGCTGGGGATGAGACAATGAACTGGTGTGGAAAACGTCAAGAGGTGGCCTGTCGCCGAATAGACTTTTGAGATAGTTCTTTCAAACGACGAGCGAGACGATGTTGAAAATACGCAGGAATAGCAGAGCTATTTCGAGTAATTTTCAACGAGTCGTAGCCGTCGTTTGGAAGAAATAGCCAAAATGGATATTTGGCGACAGACCCATCAATGTCTCTGCTGCCAC
>CAYHYU010000069.1:0-4027 GCA_964360885.1 uncultured Gammaproteobacteria bacterium
TTATTTCTAGACAATCAACATCGCATCGCCGAACGAATAAAATCGGTATCCATGTTTGATCGCCTCGGCATAGGCTTTTTGGATGAGATCGCGTCCCGCAAATGCGGAGACAAGAACAAGAAGCGTGGACTTTGGAAGGTGAAAATTCGTGATGAGCGCATCCACAATGTTGAAACGATATCCCGGAGTGATGAAGACATTTGTGAATCCATGATGCACGCCGCTCTCAAGCGCGCGGACGGTTGTCGTGCCGACGGCGATCACGCGACCGCCTCGCCGTTTTGTCTCCTCGATCGCAGCGGTCGTCTCGTTCGGCACATCCATCCACTCCTCGTGCATGTGATGCGCTTCGAGCATGTCCGTTTTGATCGGTCGGAACGTCCCAAGCCCCACATGAAGAGTCACGGTCGAGAAGTTGATCCCACTCGATTTCAGTTGGTCGATCAACTCCGGAGTAAAATGAAAACCTGCCGTTGGCGCGGCCGCAGAGCCGACCTCTTTCGCATACACAGTTTGATAGTTTATCCCTCGTCGTACATCGTTCGTCGCTGTAGAGTGAATGTACGGAGGGAGAGGAACTTCCCCAATGCGATCCGCGAGCGCGAAAACATCCTCGGGAGACATCCCAAAATCAATCACGATCGTTCCGTCTTGACGTTTTTCCACAACGCGGCACGTCGTTCCGGGAGATATGATGACGACACTCCCACGCGCGAGTTTCCGTCCCGGCTTCGCAAGCGCGAGCCAGTGCGAACCCTCGGATCTCAACAAAAAAATTTCCATGCCGTCCGCATGCAATCGCGCGTGAAATACTTTCGTGTCATTTACGACCATGAGATCTCCAGGCCGGAGGAATTTTCCTATCTCAAAAAATCGATGATGCGTGATCACGCCCGTTGTGCGATCAAGGACAAGCACTCGCGAAGAATCTCGAGGAGACGCGGGCGTTTGGGCGATGAGCCGCGGCGGAAGATGGTAGTCAAAGTCAATGGTTTTCATCGTGCGTGGAGCGTAACGGCTCTTGCGCACATTTTCAATCCCTGCTACATTCTGCGTCACATTCATATGAAAGCGGACATCCATCCGAAGTACGTACCGGACGCGAAAATCGTCTGTGCGTGCGGAAACCTCATGATCACCGGCTCTACCATGCCGGAAATTCACGTTGAAATTTGTTCGAAATGTCATCCGTTCTATACGGGCAAGCAAAAGCTTGTGGATACGGCTCGACGCGTGGAAAAATATCAGGAGCGCACGGCGGCCGCGAAAACCGAAAAATCTGCGACAAGCAAGAAGGTGAAGCAAGCAAAACGGACTGCGCAGAAACAGGCGAAAAAGGCGCAGAAAAAGCCGACCAAGCTCGACGAAGCGTAGGGTGGGGGGTCGTCAATGATTGATCTCATCCACGCTGCACGCGATGCGCGTGAAAAGCTCTCGAGAGTCGAAGAACTTCTCGCAAAACCAGACACCGCTGCGGATCACAAGCGGTTTCGGGAACTTTCGCGTTCGCATGCGAACGCGCGAATGATCGCAGACGCCGCGGTGCGGTATGACCGCGCGGTTCACGCGACGAATGAAGCAAAGGCCGCAATCGCGTCACCTGACTTCGATCTGCATTCGCTTGGCGAAGCAGAGCTTCCGTCTGCCGAGAAGGAATTGGAAGAGGCAGCCGCTGCTTTTGAACTCGCGCTGATCCCGCCGGATCCGCATGATGCGAGCAATGTCATTGTCGAAATCCGCGCCGGCGCAGGCGGCGACGAAGCTGCTGCATTCGCTGGCGATTTGTTTCGCATGTATGCGAGATATGCGGAGCGGAAGGGATGGAAGGCGTCGCTTGTGTCCGAGTCAGGGTCTGAATTCATTTTTCTTCTTCAGGGCGCCGGCGCCTACGGAGCGTTGAAATCCGAAATGGGCGTGCATCGCGTCCAGCGCATCCCTGTGACGGAAAAAGCCGGACGCATTCACACCTCGACCGCGACGGTCGCGGTGCTTCCGGAAATTGAAGAAACGGACATCATCATCAATCCGAAAGATCTGCGCATCGACACGTTTTGTGCGGGTGGCAAGGGAGGCCAGTCGGTCAACACGACGTATTCCGCGGTGCGGATCACGCATCTTCCGACGCATACGGTCGTGAGCTGCCAAGACGAGCGTTCGCAGCTGCAAAACCGCGAACGCGCAATGTCGATTCTTCGCTCACGGCTCTGGGATCTTGAGGAAGAAAAAAAACGGAACGCACTTGATGCCGAACGCCGCGCGCAAATCGGACGCGGTGATCGGTCCGAAAAGATCCGCACATACAATTTTCCGCAAGATCGCATCACGGACCATCGGATTAAACACTCGTGGCACAATATCCCCTCGATCATGGACGGGAATCTCGACGCTCTCATCGCAGAGGTGAAACATCGGACGCACAGGGCGCCCTCTTGACACCTGTGTCGGTTTTGTATACTCTCTCCAGAGCATTCATTCATCTCTCATCTGCCGCAGTAAACGACGGGCGCGCCTGCCTCCGTAAGAGATCGGAGGAACGCCCGCGTCGGCAGAGAGGTTTCAAGGCATTGTTATGGTGAACATCCCAACGCTCGTGGAGTTGTTGCAATCGGGAGCGCACTTCGGGCATCAGACCTCAAAGTGGCATCCGCGCATGAAGAAGTATATCTTCGGCAGCCGCAATGGCATTCACATCATGAATTTGGAGGAAACGCAAAAAGGACTCGAAAAGGCATTGCGTTTTCTCACATCCGTCACCGTGCGCGGCGGAACGGTTTTGTTTGTCGGCACGAAGAAACAGGCCGGAAAAATCGTGGAACAGGCCGCGATGTCCTGCGGCATGCCGCACGTGACGAAACGCTGGCTCGGAGGCACGCTCACGAATTTTTCCGCGATCGCCGTGATGCTTCGCAAGTTTAAGGATTTGAAGCGTAAACAGGAGCGCGGTGAACTCGCAAAATACACGAAGCTTGAGCAACTGAAATTTGCGGAGACGATTCAAAAGTACGAAGAAAAGGTCGGAGGCATTCAGGAACTTATTCGCGTTCCCGATGCGCTTTTTATTTTTGACATTCGGAAGGACACGACGGCTCTGGATGAGGCGATTCGCCGTGGAATCCCCATTGTCGCCGTTTGTGATTCCAACGTCGATCCGACGAAGGTAGAGTATCCAATTCCGATGAACGATGACGGCGTGAAGGCGATTGAACTCGTCGCGCGCCTCGCTGCCGCCGCTTGCCACGAAGGCCGAGAGGAATGGGAGCTCGGCCGCGCGCGGCTTGGAGGAGCGTTGGTTCGGAAAGAGGCGCTATGACGTCACGAGCGCAGCAGGTCATGGAATTGCGAAACACGACGGGTGTTGGAATCGTGGATTGCAAACAGGCGCTGGATGAAGCGGGTGGGGACATGAACGCCGCGATGGATATTTTGAAAAAGAAGGGGGCGCTGAAAGCTGCAAAGAAATCCGCGGAGCGTTCCACGGCCGAAGGGATTCTCGCCACATATCTCCACCATAATCGAAAACTCTCGGCCATGGTCGAGCTTCAATGCGAAACGGATTTCGTCGCGCGAAACGCCGATTTTATCGCGCTCGGACAGGAGATCGCAATGCAAGTGGCGGCGATGAGTCCGGAGTATGTTTCGCCGGAGCAGATTCCCGTATCGCTTCTCGCCGAACAGCGCGAGATTTTTCTTGCAGAAATCGCGAATGAACACAAGCCGGATGATCTCACAGCGAAGATCGTTGAGGGAAAAATCCAGAAATGGTTTGGGGAGGTCTGCCTCACTCGCCAAGCGTTTTTGAAGGAAGAATCAAAGACAATCGCAGATCTTGTGAATGAACACATTGCGAAAATCGGGGAGAAGATCGTCATCGTCCGGTTCGTAAGATTTGAACTTTCTCCAGCGCGTTCTTCGGTCTAAAAGAACGTATTTTGGCTATATGCAGCCAAAATATGATTTTTACTCCAACGAGGCACGCTCTAGCCCATAAGTAACGGTTACTGAATTCTCTCGGATGGTTCGGTTGTGC
>CAYHYU010000070.1:0-4010 GCA_964360885.1 uncultured Gammaproteobacteria bacterium
TTTATCGTACTCGCACTTTGCATACATGCGAACGTTATACGCAATTTTGCCAAACAAATAACTTGATATTTCCGCGCAGCTCTGCTGCGCGGAGGTTCATTTTTGATATTTTGAATTGAGCCCTTTTGAAATTTTTGAGAAATGAAGAGGCCCCGCGCTGGTCGATCCCGAAGGATGTTCCAGCGCGGGGCATGGGCGGGCAGAGTGGACGTCACCAGTCCATTCCTAGCCCTGCGAGTCGTAGTACCGCGCATCCTCCTCGAGCGCTTGTTGCTGCTTATTGTAGCAGTTCTTGCAGACGAGGTAGGTGGGGCCATGCATGCTCTCGTCGTAGTCGCGCGTCCAGATGAGCGCGTCGCTGTGCTTCTCACACCAATCGCAGTCGCCCGCGCGGTCCTTGCGACGACGCTCGCGTTCGAGGGCGTAGCAGTCGTTGCACAGGTCCGCCCACTCCGCCCCGAACGAGTCGGTCTCGCCCTGCAGTCGGTGGGTGGCGGGCTTGCCGCAGTCGTCGCACGTCTGGTCGGCGGGTACTCCGCGGACGGAGCCCGGCAGGGTCGTGGTGTCCCAGTTTCCGGTCACGTAAGCCATGCGTGTCCTCCTTGTTCGGGTTTGGGAAATTATGTCAGCCATTTTTAGGCTAACACTACATGTTTAGCATATTCTAGCGAAATAGTCAAGGATCACCGCTGAGCCCCGTATTCTAACATCAATGCACCACCCATCGACTCTTTCAAAAAATTCACGTTTTTTATCTCAAATTAGCTACAAATAAGGTTTTGGTTGCTAGAGCTTTTCTTATCGCCACTGCCGGAGTTTCCCAGCAGTTCGTTCGATCGGATCCGCCCGCCGTAAGGTCGCAATTTGATTGCGTGAGAGCAGTGGAATGTGCGGCGCGTCTGCGAGCGCACAGGGAATCTCCCACACGTCATCCGTTGACGTCATCCATGTCTTCGCATCGAAGCGCGAGAGATCCATCGGCCGTGTGTAGGAACGCAGCGTCTTTTTTCCATCGTCCGTCGTGTACTCGTGAAAGTATGACATCACGAGTTCGTGGATTGAGCGATACGCCGGCTCGCGAAATCGAAGTACGGCGTGATTCGTCTTCGAGATCGCTCCCCAGCGCCCATGTTGCCGGAATACGGCAATCACATGATCGAAATCGTCTGGCGTGGATGCGAGGTCCACGACACGCGGAGGGTCGCCATGCACTCGCAATGCAAGCGCGGCGAGCATCGCGCCCTCGACGCAATGCGCCGCTCCGAGACGCAAGACCTCGCGAGGAGATCTGCACGTGTCATTCCCATCGTTCGCGCGCAGCGTCTCAAGAAAATTCTGGATTTTCCGCGGCGTCGTGAGACGCTGAAAGAGTTTGAGTTCTTCGCGCGTGAGTCCGAACATCCTGAAAAGCATACCACGGCTCGCGGGTTGACTGCCACGCAAAACGCTGATATCGTGATCACGATATGATGACTGAATTTGTGTCCCTGCAACTTTCTCGTGAGGAGCTGAAAGATCTTCACGCCGCCCTTCTGGAGCGGGCGATTCTCGAAGATACGCTCCGCCGCGAAAGGGGACAGGAGTCGATCGAGCATCGCTCGCTTCTCGAGAAGATCGAAATGCTGCTCGGTGACTCGGACGAATCGCTTGAATCGCTCGATTGCGCGATCGAAGACGAACTCTGGGAATACGCATGGTTCGCCTTCACGGATGAATGGGCGCACTACCGCGCGCATCAGGACGCGGAACAGGAGAACGCACACGCCGCCGGATCCGCAGACCGCTCACTGGCGGACGCGCGCGCGCATAAACTCTATCGAAAGCGATTCGACGAGTACATTGCAGAAATTTCGATGATGGATGATGCGCCGACGCGCACTATTCGCTCGCCTGCACAACAGTCGGGATCGCACTCATCCTCGGCATGAGCATGCTCATGGTAAGCGCAGCGGCGACGTAGATGATAAGAAACACGCCAACGATGGACACAAAGGCATGCTCTTCTTCGATGATTTCGGCGAAAAGATGCTTGATGAGCAGCGCCATTCCCAACACGAAGAAAGCGATGATGAGATGCCAAGGCATATGAAGGACGAGAAATATATCACCCGAGGCGTCGTCGAACAAATTCTCGCCGCACTCGCGCCTTCGGAACGGAGAGAGATCCCCGACACGGCGCGCATCGACGTTCATGCCGCCGTGAGCCGATTTGCCGTTCTCTATGAACGGATTCGGAACGCCGTGGATTACAAAGACGACCATCTTCTTCGCAAAGCGGCGATCGTTCGCATCCTCAAACGCCAGCTTCTTCTTGAATCGAATCCGATCGAGATCGCCACGAATCTTGTCCGCGAACTCATTGGCGCTTGCTATCTCCCGAACAACGAACTCCCCGAAACGCTGATCGGCGAGGTTGCGGAACGCGTGCGAAAATATCAGGCCGTAGAACGCGCGCGCGTTGGGTCCACGGCGCATCTTGCATGGCTGCGACGCATCATCTCTGCGGAAATCGATGAGGTTGTCGTGGAAACGTCAAGCGAACAGGCGTGGGCATCGCTTCTGTATGAGCGTCTCGCAGATCGCGTGCACGTTCGAGAAGCGGCCAATCTGCCAGACGGACAGGGAAAGCAGATCGACGATCAAGAGTTTCGTCTTCAGTTGTACATGGCGTGCATGCGGCTCGTGATGAAATCCGATGACGACATGATCGGCTACAATCTTTTGCGCGCCTATCTTCCAGAATGGCAGAGGAGCGCGGAGTGGATCGATGCGCCGAAACAGATCGCGGAACGACTCCTCGACGTCGAGCGCCGTATCCGTCAGGCGATCGAAAATCCGCTCGCGCCGAAACTTCAGCGCGCGATCAAGCCGTGGGCCGTGTCTTTTGTGATTCTGCGCGACGCCGCTCGCGCGTATCCGGCCGGAGCCGCGGCGCTTCTCGCCGATCCCGTCGCCCTTGCGAACGCCGTCACCGAACGCGCGGAGCGTCAGATGAAAACCGCGAAACGCAAGCTGCGGCGCGGTGCGATCCGTGCGATCATCTACATTTTTCTCACGAAAATGCTCATCGCTTTTGCTCTGGAACTTCCATTGGAAAAAGTATTCTACGGCGATGTGCACGTCACGGCGCTTCTGTTCAACCTTCTCTTTCCGCCATTTCTCATGTTCCTTGTTGCGCTTTTCATCCGCGTTCCGGGGAAAGAAAATGCGTCACGCATCCAAGAGCACGCGCGCACGTTCCTTACCGCCGCGGGCGTACATCCGTTCGACATCCGCCTCCGTCCGCATCGCGGCTGGTTCGGGACGCTCTGGTTCGGGCTCGCGTACGCGACGCTGTATGTCCTCATTTTCGGCCTCATCACGCTCGCGTTGTTGAGGATTCATTTTACATGGGTGTCGATTCTCGTCTTTCTCTTTTTTCTCTGCACCGTGAGTTTTTTTGCGTTCCGTCTGCGGCAAAATGCCCGCGAGCAGGTGATCGTGAATGGGCGCGAACGCCTCCGATCCGTTCTCATCGACATCGTCTCCCTTCCGATTTTGCGCGTTGGGTCGTGGCTCTCGCGCGGCATTTCTCGCATCAACGTCTTTCTCTTTTTTTTCGACATTCTTCTCGAAGCGCCGTTTAAGCTATTTCTTTCCGTTCTCGAGGAATGGTTTTCTTATCTGCGGGAAAAACGGGAGGAGTTGTAATCGCGTATGATATCGAACCGTTGGGTGCGCGTGCTGCGGATCGTGATCGCCATTCTGTGGATTCTTGCCGTTGTGGTCGGCATCCTTTGGTTTGTGTCGCTTGGCATCCCTTTCAGACGCTTGCCGCATGCGCTTCGTGTTCTTGTTCATTCGGTTGGCATGTGGGGTCCCGTTTTTATCCTTGGGCTGTATGCTCTTCGGAGCGTTTTTTTCTTTTTTCCGATGACAGTTCTCACCATCGTCACGGGGTCGGTGTATGGGCCGGTCTGGGGATCGCTTCTGAACATTCTCGGTGAGAATTTGACCGCGAACGTGTCATT
>CAYHYU010000071.1:0-3972 GCA_964360885.1 uncultured Gammaproteobacteria bacterium
AAATGTTGCCATTCATCCGCGATACAGATCGCGCCCTCATTACCACGTTTCGCCGAATAGACATGCCGTTCGCGCGGCTTGCGTTTTTCGTCGTCTACTTCTGGTTCGGCGCGCTCAAACTCGGTGGTGCGAGTCCGGCGAATCCGATGATGGGAGGTCTTCTTTCTCGAACGCTTCCATTTGTGACGTTCGAGGATTTCGTCCTCTTTTTTGGGCTGTACGAGATGCTCATTGGCATCCTCTTTCTCATCCCGAAAATGGAACGGCTTGTGATCGCGCTCCTCATCCCGCATCTCTTCGTGACGCTCCTCCCGCTCGTGCTTCTTCCCGCGATGACATGGCAAGGCTTTCTCGTCCCGACGCTCGAGGGGCAATACATCATCAAAAATCTCGCCATTCTCGCGCTGTCGTTTTCGATCGCGTCGCATCTCCGACCACTGCGAAAGTAATGGACATCCTCCTTCAACTATTCAATCTTTTGCTCATAACGCTTGTCGTGTTTCTTCTCTACGTTCATTTCACAGGCGCGCCGTATCTGCCGACGAAGCAGGAAGGCGTCGAAGAGATGGTGCGATATGCGCATGTGACGCCGGGACTCACAGTGGCAGATATCGGATCAGGCGACGGGCGTATTGTCATCGCATTCGGGCGCGCTCGGGCGGACGCACACGGGTTTGAGATCAATCCGATCCTTGTATGGATCTCGAGATGGAGAATCCGCCGCGCCGGGCTTCAAAACCACTGCCACATCCATTGCGCAAATCTGTGGCGCGTGGATTTTTCGCCATTCAAGGTCGTCACCCTGTTCGGCATTACGGGGATGATGCCAAAACTTCGATCGAAACTGCAACGCGAACTTGCGCCGGGAAGCCGCGTGATCTCATATATATTCCACTTTCCAGAATGGAAATGGACAGAGAAAAGCACAAACATATCCGTGTATACCGTTGGCGAGAAATTGAGGAACCTCTGAAAAACGCTTGCGATGTAATGTGCTGGACAGAGGAAACGACGCAGACGTAAAGTATTGTCCCGACGAACCCGCGTAGCGGGTTGTCGGGATCCCGACACGCACAGCGTCGTCGGGAAACATACGTCGAGGAGTTGACGAGGGAAGCACGAGCAGATCGACTTCGGCGTCGAAGACAGTCGAGCCGCGTTTTTCAGAGAGTCCTTGACACTGATTCGGGAATGTGTTTGGATAGATACACGACACAAAAGGAGGTCATCATGTCGTCTTCAATCATCATCGACCCTGCAGATCCTGCTCTTTCCACCACAGGTTCATCCGATCCAGCGCAGCCATTGCTGCAGGTCGACGAATCTACGCCTGTCGTGGATGTGCGACCAAGATCGCGACGAGGTTTCGCTGCCATGAGCCCCGAGAGACAGCGCGAGATTGCATCGATGGGAGGTAGGGCCGCGCACGCCCAAGGAAACGCCCACGAATTCTCGCGAGATGAGGCGATAGCCGCTGGCAACCGGGGAGGAGCCATAACCCAACGCAAACGCGCAGAAGCCAAAAACAAGCCGCCTGTCGGCGAAAAGGGTTTGCCGCGCTGATGACGTACACCCGCTAATCGCACTGATTGGCGGGTGATTTTTTTTGTTCTGCGATATACTTCTTGCATGAAGATCTCCTTCCATGGCGCGACCCGCGAGGTCACGGGGTCGTGTTATCTTGTGGAGACGGAAAAAACGCGGCTTCTCGTAGATTGCGGCATGTTTCAAGGAAGCGCGTTCGCGGATGCAAAAAATTTCAGAAATTTTTCTTTTGATCCAAAAACGATCGACGCGATCGCTGTGACGCATGCGCATCTCGACCATTGCGGACGACTTCCCAAACTTCAAAAAGATGGATTTCGCGGCAAAATCTACTGCACGCCGCCCACCGCAAAATTGGTGACGATTGTTCTTGAAAACGCGGAGCAGATTATGGAAGACGACGCTCGTCGCGAGCTCCGACCCAAGCTCTATGAGCACGATGACGTCAAACATGTCACCGCGCGCATCTCGCCGGTGGAGTATTCGCAGCGCGTGCGGCTCGACGGACTTACGTTCAGATTCCGCGATGCGGGCCATATTCTTGGCAGCGCGTTTGTTGAGATCGAGGAAACAGGAGGCGCGCGGATCGCTTTCAGCGGGGACCTTGGGAATATGCCCGATCCGATTCTCAAGCCAACGGCGCAACTTGCGCAACAGGACGCGCTCGTGATCGAGTCCACCTATGGCAACCGTCTGCATGAACAAACGGACACACGGAAACATCAGCTCCGAACTCTTCTCGAGCGGACGCTCAAAGAAAAGGGCGTGCTCATCATTCCCGCCTTTGCGATTGAACGGACGCAGGAGCTGCTCTATGAGCTGAACGAGATCATCGAGCACACGCGCATCGCGCCGGTGGATTTGTATTTGGACAGTCCGTTGGCGATCCGAGCGTCTGACGTGTTTCGAGAATTTCCAGAATACTACAATCGCAACGCACTGCGGCACGTGAGCGCGGGTGATGATCTCTTCGATTTTCCCGGCCTGCATAAGACGCTCACGCACGAGGAGTCGAAGGCGATCAATGATGCGCCGCGGCCGAAAGTGATCATCGCGGGGTCGGGAATGATGAATGGCGGGCGCATCCGCCATCATCTTCAGCGCTATCTCGGTGATCCGAAATCCACGGTGCTCATTGTCGGCTATCAAGCCCACGGAACCCTTGGCCGTAAACTCTACACGGGGGAGCGGCATGTCGATGTGCTCGGAAAGCGGATAACCGTGCAGGCACGCATCGCCTCGAACGGCGCATACAGCGCGCATGCGGACCAACGCGGGCTCATCAAGTGGATCCAATCCGCGGAAAAACTTCCAGCGCATGTCTATTGCACACACGGCGAAGAAGCCGCGTCCGCCGCGCTCGCTTCGCGCGTGACGGAAGAATTAGGGATTCCCGCCGACGTTCCGAGATGGGAACAAACGATTGAGATCGAGCGCTAATATGTCTTGGTTCCTTCTGGCAGTGATCGGACATCTCGCAAACGGCGTTGCGTTTATCATCGATAAAATTCTGCTGCGCACCGCATATGTGCGCAGCGCGACATATGCCGGCAGCATCGGGATTCTGTCGACGGCCGTCGTGTTCGCCATTCCGTTTGTTCACGCATGGCCGCGAGGATCCGACTGGATCCTCGCGATTTTAAGCGGCGCGACGTTTGTCCTCGCGCTCTGGGCATTCTTTGCTGCGCTCGCGCGCGCAGAAGCGAGCCGCATTGTTCCGATTGTGGGATCCGTCATTCCGATTCTCACGCTTGCCGGATCGTTCACGTTTCTCGGCGAACGGCTCACGGACAAAACATTTCTCGGATTCGGGCTGTTGATTCTCGCAACCATGCTCCTTTCGCGCGGCGGAAAAGGGAGGCCGACGCCCACCGCCGTTTGGCTTGCCGTGACGTCCGCGTTTCTGTTCGCATTTTCCTCCGTGACGGCAAAAGCAACGTATGACGCGTCTGGGTTCCTTGGCGGATTTATCGTCTCGCGGCTTGCGGCGGCCGCCATGTCGCTTCTTCTGCTTATGGCACTTGACGCGCGTGCAGGAAAAGAAGCGCTCCGTATCTTTTCTTCACTGCGGCGCGCCTCATCCGCACAGAAAAAAACCGGACGCCTTTCTGCGATGCTTGTGCTCGTCGGCCAATCCCTTGGCATGTTAGGATTCGTCTTCGTCCAATGGGCGACTGCGCAAGGAAGCGCGTCTATCGTCAACGCCCTGCAGGCCGTGCAGTACGCCCTTCTCGTCATCGTGGGGCTTGCATTGCATCGGCGCGCACCCCGACTTCTGGGCGAATCGGCAACGCGAAACGCCATACTTCTAAAAATCATCGCGCTCATCCTTACGGGGATTGGCATGTATTTCGTCGTGTGACATCTCCCCTTTCTTTCATTCAGATCCTCCTCGCGATTTTTGTGGCATGCGTTTTTGCGATTCTC
>CAYHYU010000072.1:0-3948 GCA_964360885.1 uncultured Gammaproteobacteria bacterium
TTTCTCCTGATGCGTTTGGAAAGTTTTCAAAACTGTTTGATGCAAAAATGAGTACGGTCGTCGCGAACATGAAACAGCGGAAACAGGCAATCGCCGAGAAAGCAAAGCAACCGTCGTCGGATCTCGAAACGTTGATGCAGGATACCGACGCAATGGAAACGGAATTGTTGGAAATCAATCAAGACCTGCCGGTCGCAGCGAAATTTCAGAAAGAACTCTCCACATTCCGCGACGAAGTTCGACGGCTCCGCGATGCGACTCTTCAAGAATTTCAGCGTCGTCAGTTGAAAGAAGCGGCATAGGCGCGTTGTTTCGTTTCTCTTGCCAAATTCCGTTATTTTTGGCATACTTTATGCATATGACCTATGAGAAGAAAGTGCTACAAACGATTGCTTGCCGGGTTTGTTATCTGTTTGATTGCAATGCGATGATGAAGGGCAGGAATCTCGATGAAGCTGTCGACGCAACGATCAAACACGGGGTGAGCATGCACGGACTCGACGTGAAGAAGTTACAGAGCGCAGAGTCGCGTTCAGAACTCGGAGCGAAGGCAACGGAACGAGAGGTGTAATGTCGAAGATTCTCGTTTTCGGTCCCGGATTTTTGGGCACAAAATTCCATCTCTCGACGGAGGGTTCCATCTTGTCTCATGCAGATATCGCGGATCATGTTCAGATTTGCACGGCGCTTGACGAACATCATCCAGATGTCGTGATCAATTTTGCCGGAAAAACGGGGAAGCCGAACGTGGACTGGTGTGAGACGAATCCATTGCCGACGATGCGATCAAATGTCGTTGGCGCGCTTGTTCTCGCGGAAGCATGCGCGGAGCGCGGCATTCATCTCACGCACATCGCATCCGGTTGTGTTTTTTACGGTCCGTCGCCGGATCCGAATGGCTGGCGTGAGGATGATTTTGCAAATCCGTCCGCATTCTACTCACGAACGAAATACGCCGCGGATCTTGTACTGTCGCAACTGCCAAACGTCGCGGTCGTTCGTCTGCGCATGCCAATCGACTCCGAGCCGAGCCCGCGCAATCTCATTGATAAACTTGCACAGTATCCAAAAATCGTTGACGTTGAGAATTCCGTCACGGTCGTGGACGATCTTCTTCAAGCCGTGAAGGGGATTATCGAGAAACGCGGAATAGGCATCTTCCACGCCGTGAATCCCGGCGTCATGTGGCACCGTGATCTCATTGCGCTCTATGAGGAGCTTGTCGATCCACGTCACACAAACGAATGGATCACGGAAGCTGATCTCGTGGCGCAAGGTCTCGTCGCGCGCAAACGATCGAACAACATTATGCAAAATACGCGGCTGCCGGCGCTCGACATTCATTTGCGTCCGATCAACGTTGCGCTGCGCGACACGATGGAAAAATACGCCCTTGCCTGTCGCGCCATAATCCATTAAGCTTTCCAACAATTCTATGTCCCCATCTCTCCAATTTGCCCTCGGTGCCGCGATTCTTGCGCTCGCGTGGGGCGTGTTTCTCGTCAAGTGGATTCTTCGCCAGCCGGCCGGTGAAGGCAAAATGATCGAGATCGCGAAAGCGATCCAAGAAGGCGCGGAAGCATATCTCAAACGCCAGTATCGAACGATTGGATTCATCGGTGTCGCGATCTTCCTCGTTTTGTGGTGGTTGCTTGGCAAGAATATGGCGCTCGGATTTGCGGTCGGCGCGATTCTTTCGTCTCTTGCTGGCTACATTGGCATGTCTGTTTCCGTTCGTGCGAACGTGCGCACGACCGAAGCCGCGAAAAAGGGAATGAAAGAAGCACTCGAAGTTGCGGTGAAGGGCGGCACAGTCACGGGTCTCTTCGTCGTCGGTCTTGGGCTTCTCGGTGTCGCGGGATTCTACGCATGGACGCATGATCTCAAGGCATTGATCGGTCTTGGCTTCGGCGGTTCGCTCATTTCGGTCTTCGCACGGCTCGGCGGCGGAATCTTCACAAAAGCGGCGGACGTTGGAGCTGACATTGTCGGCAAACTCGAGGCTGGAATTCCAGAAGACGATCCACGGAACCCAGCGGTCATCGCGGATAACGTCGGTGATAATGTTGGCGACTGTGCGGGCATGGCCGCGGATCTTTTTGAGACATATGCGATCACGGCTGTTGCGACGATGATCCTCGGAGGTCTTGCGTTCCCTGGCAATGAATCCGTTGTGCTTTTCCCGCTCGTGCTCGGCGGCATCTCCATCATCGCGTCGATCGTCGGGACGTTCTTCATCAAACTTGGATCGAATAAGAACATCATGGGTGCGTTGTATAAAGGACTCGTTGCCGCGGGAGTTCTTGCTGCCATTGCATTTTATTACGCGGCGCAAAAGTTTTTTCCAGCAGGGAGCGTCATCGGTGCGGGAGCGATCACGAAATCCGCGTTGATCGGTCTTGTCATGACCGCGCTCATGGTGTGGATCACGGAATACTACACGTCAACGAAATATTCGCCCGTCCAAAAAATCGCGAAAGCGTCTGAAACCGGTCACGGCACGAACGTGATCGCCGGACTCGCGATGAGCATGAAGTCCACGGCTGCACCTGTGATCGTGATCGTCGTCGCGATGCTCATGGCGCATAACGTGGCTGGACTCTACGGAATCGCCATTGCCGCAATGAGCATGCTCTCGCTTGCTGGGATCATCGTCGCAATCGACGCGTACGGTCCAATTACGGATAATGCTGGTGGCATCGCGGAAATGGCCGGTCTTCCAGAAAGCGTGCGCGAGGTCACGGATCCGCTCGACGCGGTTGGCAATACAACAAAAGCGGTCACAAAAGGTTATGCCATCGCGTCCGCCGGGCTCGCGTCGCTCGTGCTCTTTGCGTCGTACACGCAGGAATTTGTCGAGCGCGGAAAACAGCTTTCGTTCTCGCTTGAAGATCCAAAACTCATCGCCGGACTTTTCATCGGCGGGTTGCTTCCGTATCTTTTTGGCGCATACGCGATGGAAGCGGTGGGGAAGACGGCTGGCGCGGTCGTGGAAGAAGTGCGCCGTCAGTTCCGCGAAATCAAAGGGATTATGGAAGGAACCGCGAAGCCGGATTATGCGGCGACGGTTGATATCGTGACGAAGGCCGCGATCCGGCAGATGATCGTGCCAGCGCTTTTGCCAGTCGTCGCGCCAATCGTGATCGGATTTTGGCTCGGGCCAGTCGCGCTCGGCGGACTGCTCATCGGCTCGATTGTCACAGGTCTCTTTGTCGCGATCTCGATGACCTCCGGCGGCGGCGCATGGGATAACGCAAAGAAGTATATCGAGGCCGGCCATTTTGGCGGCAAAAAGTCATTTGCGCACCAAGCGGCTGTCACGGGCGACACGGTGGGGGATCCGTATAAAGATACAGCTGGCCCAGCCATCAACCCGATGATTAAAATCCTGAAT
Source organism: uncultured Gammaproteobacteria bacterium (assembly GCA_964360885.1). Lineage (GTDB taxonomy): Bacteria > Patescibacteriota > Patescibacteriia > 2-12-FULL-60-25 > 2-12-FULL-60-25 > CAITMG01. Next base: position 3,395 of record CAYHYU010000072.1, read on the forward strand.
ATCGTGGCGTTGCTTCTTGTCGCGGCGCTGGTGTAAAGTAACTGGTATAGAGTATCTTGACACATTGACCGTCTTCTGCTACATTCGTCCCAACACTCATTGGAAAGTCCAAGGTGTTTGAAAGGGAAGATCATCATGAAGAAGCTCATTTGCGCGCTCGTTTTTTCGTCCCTGCTGGTCATTGCCTGTGCAACGACGACGCCCGTCGCCGCTCCCAAGGCGATGCCTGCCGATGCGTCACCCTCGGCAAGCGCAAGCCACAAAATGTGGAGAGAGAGTGAGTGTCCGCCCGGCGTAAAATGGAGTGAGGATCTCGTCAACTACTGTGGACCCGCAAGAGATTTGGACGGCGTGATGCGTCACGGCGACCCTCGATCGCCACAGTGATGCGTCAAGCCTGACCATTGCTCGGCGCCTTGAAGAATTTTGCCCCCTCACCTTTCGCGATAGCGATTGGTGTGGGGGCTCTTTGTTTTTACGAAAAACGATGGTAGGATTGATTTAGCCGCGAAGCGGAAACCGCGGGGGCTTGCCCCCGCGATGGATAGCGTATT
>CAYHYU010000073.1:0-3862 GCA_964360885.1 uncultured Gammaproteobacteria bacterium
TCCTTTAGAGACTGACCTGTCTCATTTGGGGATCATGTACGGATTGGAAAAGACTGTGATCGACAAAATGCCTCTCTTCTGCTATCTTTACCAACTATGCATGAACAGACGCTTGTGCTTGTGAAGCCAGACGGTCTTGCCCGCGGGCTTATCGGGGAAATTCTCGCGCGTTTTGAACGCGTCGGGTTGAAAGTCGTCGCGCTCAAAATGCTTCGCCCGACACACGATCTCGCGGATCGGCATTATGCGCTCACGGAAGAATGGATGCTTGGCGTTTTCACGAAGGCAAAAGCGAAGTATGAAGCAAACGGCGAAGTTTTTCCGTATTCGGATCACAAGGCGTATGGAAAGACGATCAAAAACGGACTTGTGGAATTTTTGGCATCAGGTCCCGTTGTCGCTCTGACTCTCCAAGGCGAGCAGGTTGTTTCGCTCGTCCGAAAGCTTGTCGGCGCAACCGAACCTGCGTCCGCCGCGCCCGGAACCATTCGAGGCGATCTTTCCCTCGACACCTACGCGCTCTCAAACGAGCAAAATCGTCCGATTCGAAATTTGATCCATGCCTCTGGAACCATCGAGGAAGCGAAAAACGAAATTGCCATCTGGTTTTCGCCGGAGGAGATTCACGAGCATGCTTCAGCCGTTGATCCTGTGCTATACGATGAAAAGAAGTTTCGGTAACAGGATGTTTCTTTCTTTTTCTTGACGCATTTCTCCAGTGAGATATTCTAGAAGTATCCGGAGTCGGATCGGAGTGAGATTTCGGGCTAAAATCGGATCTTTGGGTCATGATTCGGCACTCGGTGATGCCGGGGCGATGACGGCCCAGCAGCGTTCAGTCATGGGAATACGACGCCGCGGAGTCATCTGCATCGTCCGATTTCTATGACGTTGTGCTCATTTCTCGAGCAGACCGACATCTCTCCCGATCTCTCCGGACACCAACGCTTCATATGAAAAAATATTTTCTTCTTCCATTGGTCACCGCTTCCTTCATAGCGGCTGGTTGTGCTGCGCCGCCGACGACACTGCCTCCGTCGCCGCCTCCGCCTGCCACACAACCCGCGCCATCTCCATCCGTTCCCGCACCCGTCACGAGCGCGTCAACGAGCACACCCGCACCGCCGTCAACGCCGCCGTCGGTGACATCATCTTCGCAAGCGGATCTATCCGCAGTTGACTCAACGTGGAAAACATACACGAACGGAGCGCTCAAGTTTTCATTCCAATGGCCGACACGCGGACGCTACGCGCCGACATGGGGTGTTACGTTTGTGAAAGACGACGCGCCGAAGGCAGCCGGATGCACGTCAACGCTCACGGTGAGCGGACTTTCATTCTGTCACGTCTCTTCCGAAGATGCTGCCACCGGAAGCCGTTATTTTATGGATATGTACGACACAACGATTGATAAAACATACGTTCGTATCACATTTAAGAGGCATGCGACGATTGCCGCGATGACGGATCTCCCAAAGTGTCCGAAGGAAGGGTTGCTCATATCATCTACGGCGTGCGTTCCATTTGATCCGACCGCGTATCACGCGCATCTTGATCAGATCGTCTCGACGTTTCGAAAGGGCTTATAACTCCTCTTTTGGAGGTTAAGTTCCTTCCTCCATCTCGTTCGTAACCCAAATCCCGTCGCAGTTCGATCGATTCACTCGATCCTGCAGCGGGGTTTTTTATCTATCCACATGCGAGACGTTGACGCTCATCGCGAAATCTGGCAGCGGTAGAAGTAGGGATCCCTACGCAAGAAAGAAGGATGTCATGAGGTCAGGTATCTGGTTTCTGTTTGGGTTTTATCTGATGGTTCTCGTGTCGTTTCTCGTCGGAGGGTGTGGCGCACAAGCGGATTTTACTGTGGATTCGATCGAAGCCGAACCACTCGTGCCGCATGCGCGGCATCCGCTCCGTGTCAGCTCTCATGCCTCGTCCGTCGGCGATTCGCGAATTTTGGTCGCTGTGGCGGGTCAACTCGTGACGCTCGGCGTCTACGATATCCGCAACACGGCAGCGCGTGATGACGCCGTTCGGTCATTCGCCGTCAAATCCGCGAACGAAAAACTTGCGTTCGCGCGGATCGGATACGCATGGGGAGAGACGCCGAATGACGTCGTCGATCTCATGATTCCGGACGTGCGCGGTTCGGTGACGTTCGTACCCGCCGCATCGCGAGCGCGGCTTCCATCCGGTTCCGTCAGGACACTCCGCATTGTCGGCGTTACGGCGGATATTGGCGCGTTGACTGCGGACGTGAAGAGCGGGGACGTGGCATCCGTCGCACTCTTCTCGCTTGTGGGAATGGACAACGTAAGCGCTGCGCTTGATGCATCGCTCGTTGGACCCTCGTACGTTCTGCGGCGCAGCCAGCCGCTCATCGTCGCGTCTCCGCTTGCGGACGCGGTTCTCCGAACGGACAAACTGAATCTCCTGTCGTGGGTCGTGCGTGCCGATCCGGCTGGCGATGTAAGCGTGAAGCAATTCGGTCTGCGCATGGAACTCACACATGTCGATATCTGCGAGTTTCAGCTGCGGCGAAACACCCGACTTGTCGCATCGAATGAAATCAGCGTGAGACATTTCTCTGTCAGCACGGCTGTTCTCGACAAAGGATGTCTTCATTCTTCCGCGGATCTCGCCGTAACGTTCGCGAAAGAAGAAGTGATTCGCGCAGGAACGGAAACCGTTTTTACGCTTAGAGGGCGGATCGCCCACATCGGCGCTGGAGCGAGCGTTACGTCGCGATTCCTGCGCATCGGCGATTCTCGGACAACGGACATCGCATGTGTTGCAGGCCAAGCTCTTCGTCTCGGTTCCGCGGACAGCGGCATCCCCGCAGTTCTCTGGTCAGATCTTTCCGCCAAACCGCACAGCGACGCGCCGTGTCATTCAAGCAAGGACTGGATCGGCGATGCTTTGCTCGCGGATCTCTCCGTCTCGCAACTTCTCAAGTAAATCTCTATCGCCCCGATATGTATCGGGGCGATTTTTCTTTTCGATGTAACCCCACCCTTGCCCGCCTCTGGCTGGCTTACCCCTCCCCTTATGGTAAGGGGAGGGGTTGGGGAGGGGGTTAATCAAGCACCTCTGAAAAACAAAGAGCGCACCGTCGGAGACAAGGAGCGCGAGGTTCGTCTTGCGACGATGCGTCTCTTTGCCTCACGCGGTGCGCGAGATCGGATCAGGCCTTGGCCACCGTTGGCGGCTTGATCATGTAAACGATGACGGCGAGGAGGAATGTGATGGTCCCCCAAATCCCTGCCTGACTGAACTCCTTTGAGGCGAGCCAGTTGCCCGTTATCAAGACCGTGGCTCCCAGCAGGACGGATGGCACGGCGACCTTCACCTTGAAACGGCCGAAGTTTACCATCGGCTCGTTAACCATCGTTGCAACAACCGAACTTAGTGCAGCGAGGATCAGCCAAGCCCAGAAGAAGATTGGATCGGCTTCGGCGGCGTGCCACTCTAATGCCTTCAAGAGCGACCCGCCTACGACCATGAACAGACCGCCCACCTTCCATTTCATCATGATTTTCTCCTGGAAAAGATCCTCGGCTTTCCCTGCCGCAGGGCATTTGAGACGAAACTCGCCTCAACTCGATGCACGAATTGCTTCATGAATCAGGTTGAGGGCTCCGACGCGTGAGTGCGTCGGAGCCAGTTGAAGGAGCTGCCTTGTCACTTCATTGCAAAGTTACTCCTTGCAATGAGGACGCCGCGGCGTTTTCGTGTCTCGTAATAGAGTTGAGCAGGTTTCCATGCTTCACCACGGTTGCCTGGGACGATGGAGACATCAAGGTTCCAGCTCTCTCCGCTCGAACTTTTTTGAACAAAATCCTGACTGATTGCCGCGCTT
>CAYHYU010000074.1:0-3850 GCA_964360885.1 uncultured Gammaproteobacteria bacterium
TCTCACGATGAACGGGAACAGACGCTGAACCAAATCTTGGTGGAGATGGACGGTTTTGAACCGAATGCGGGCGTCATCGTCATGGCCGCGACGAACAGACCGGACGTGCTTGACCCAGCGCTTCTCCGACCGGGACGATTCGACCGGCGCGTCGTCCTCGACCTGCCGGACATCAGAGATCGGGAAGAAATCCTCAACGTCCACGCCACACGCAAGCCGCTCGCAACGGATGTGTCTCTCCGCACGCTCGCAGAACGGACGCCAGGATTTTCCGGTGCGGATCTCCAGAATCTCATGAATGAAGGAGCGATTCTCGCCGCACGGAAAAATCTGAAAGAAATTCCGATGAACGCCCTCCTCGAGTCGATCGAGAAAGTTCTGCTCGGTCCGGAGCGCCGCAGCCATGTGATGAACGACGACGAACGCAAAATAACAGCGACGCACGAAGCGGGCCATGCGCTCGTTGCACATCTCCTCCCGCATGCGGATCCGGTACAAAAAATTTCGATCATCTCCCGCGGCCGCGCGGCCGGCTACACGCTCAAGGTGCCAATGGAAGATCGCATGATGCGATGCCGCGAAGAATATCGCGAGGACATCGCGGTCATGCTCGGAGGATATGCCGCGGAGAAAATCTTCTTCGGCGACATCACAACCGGCGCGTCGAGCGACATGAAACAAGCGACAGGCCTTGCGCGGAGCATGGTGACGCAATGGGGCATGAGCGATGCGCTCGGCCCGCGGACGTACGGCGTACAGGAAGATCTTATCTTCCTCGGACGTGAGATCCATGAAAAGCGCGACTATTCCGAAAACAAAGCCATGATGATCGACACAGAAATCGACCTGCTTATCACCGAGGGTCTTCTCACGGCAACGACACTCATCACCTCCAACCGTGACGCGATAGACAAAATCGCAAATCGCCTTCTCTTGGAAGAAACGCTCGAACGAGAGGCATTTCTCGAGACCGTTGGTCTGCCGCAGGCGAATAAAAGACACAAACGCATTCCGTAACACCTGCGAGAGTGGAGTGTGCTATCATATGAAGCGTATGATTCATCCTTCTCTTCGCCGACATGACCGGCCGCTCTATCGCGATGTCCTCATGCAGGCATTTCGTGTGGCATGGCAAGAAAAACAGTACTGGCCTCTCGCGCTCGGCGCATCCTTCCTGCTCACCGCCGGTTCCTATGACATTCTCTTAACGGCTGTAAACGCCATCGTGACGCAGGCGACGCTCTTACACGGATCATCCGCGCGCGCCGTCGGCATTCACGTCGCGTGGATCGGTTCAGGAGGCGTATTTGAATGGATGGCGGGAATACAGGCGTTCAGCGTGATCTCACTTCTCTTTCTTGCGTTCATTGTCCTTTCCGTCATTTCCCAGGGCGGTCTCGTGTATGCGCTCGGCGCGGTCAGGCGAGGCAAACATCCCACTCTCGCCGAAGCGTTCCGCGTCGGTGGTGGCGCATTTTGGCCCGTCGCGGCATTAAATGCGCTCGTCCTTTCGACGCTCTGGATCCTTCGCTTTCTGATGGCCTTCCCGCTGTATCTCGCCCTCGACCATACGACGCCGATGACTTGGTTGCTGTATCTCATCTCTTTCCTCGCCTTTCTGGCGATCTCTTTCATCGTAACGCTGATTAATATCTTCGCCTTGAATGCGATGGTGCTGCAAGGCACGCCTGTTGCGCAAGCGATCGTACGCGGATATGCGACGTTCGTACGGCATTGGGTTGTGACGATTGAAACGGCCGCGCTGCTTTTTGTCGCTGCCATCGCGGTCGCATCCGTCGCGATCGTGGCTTTCTTTTTCGTGACGATCCCGCTGATTGCGGCGTTCATTGCCGCCACCGCCATCGGCTCATCGTTCGTATTCGCGATTGTGCTTGGCATCGGATTCGCGCTCCTGATTCTCGCAATGCTTTCCGTTTCGAGCATCCTGACTCAACTCCAATACGCTACATGGACATTTCTCTACCGCCGAATTGGTGAGGGTGGCGTTGTGGCAAAAATTCATCGATGGATGAGGTCGTTGTTTGGCATCACAGCCGTGCCGCAGGGATAAGGGTATGGCGAAAGCCCAGTCCATTGAAGACCTGCTCAAAAAAACCGCGGTTGCGACAGATTCAGGCGTTCCAACGCCCTCCACAAAAAAAGACACGACCTCCGCGGAAAAGCTCCGTGAGAAAATGCAGGAAATCCAACTCAAGGAGATTGAAGAAAAAACTCAAGAAGAAGCCGCGGCGCAAGGACTGGAATACATTATTCTCAAGGGGTTCCCCATCGCGCCTGAAGCGATCGCGCTCATTCCCCGCGCCGATGCGGAACGTATGCACAGTATCGTCTTTTTGTATGCGAACGACCAGATTCGCATCGGCACCACAGCGCCGGGAAAAGAGGTGGACGCGCTCGCGGAACGGCTCGGCAAAGAAAAAAATGCCGCCACAAAAATCTATCTTATCTCGCCGGAAAGCTTGAAAGACGGACTCAAGATCTACGACACGCTTCCGGATGTCCGAGAGATCATCTACGGCGTCCGCATCGAAGCGCAGACGCTCGAAAAATACGCGAACGAAATCACGGACGTCGCAAAGCTTCAAGAGACGATCACGAAGGTGTCTATGACGGACGTCGTCGCGCTTGTGATCGGCGCGGCACTGCGTATAGACGCCTCCGATATTCACATCGAGGCCGAAGAAGAAGACGTGAAAGTCCGATTCCGCATCGACGGCGACCTTCGTGACGCAGCGAAGCTTCCGCGTGACGCGTGGCACCAGGTGATCAGTCGTCTCAAGCTTCTCGCGGGCGCAAAAATGAACATCGAAGATGTTCCGCAGGATGGCCGAATCACCATGTACCTCTCGAATGAAAAAGTGGACATTCGCGTCTCCTTTCTTCCAACCGCGTTCGGCGAATCCGTCGTGATGCGTCTTCTGCGGCCCAAGTCGATCGCTCTCGAATTCGAAGAACTCGGGATTCGCGGACACGCGTGGGAACAGCTTCAGCGTGAAATCAAGCGGCCAAACGGCATGATCGTGACAACGGGCCCGACCGGATCAGGCAAGACAACGACGCTGTACGCGATCTTGAAGCATCTGAACACCGAGGATATGAAGATCATTACGCTCGAGGAACCGATTGAGTACAAACTCGTGGGAATCAATCAGAGTCAGGTGGATTATTCACGCGACTACACGTTTGCAAAGGGTCTCCGCTCCATCCTTCGTCAAGATCCGGACGTCGTGATGGTCGGTGAAATTCGCGACCTCGACACTGCGGAAATCGCGATCCAGGCCGCGCTCACCGGCCACCTCGTCGTGACGACGATCCACACGAATAGCGCGGCGGGCGCCATCCCCCGCTTCCTTTCGATGGGCGTCAAACCGTTTCTCCTCGCGCCATCGATCAATTGCGTGATCGGCCAACGCCTTGTGAAGCGCATCAACCCGGACGTCAAAATACCCGTCGAGCTCTCCCCAAGCGTCCTCGCACAGGTCAAAGCCGAACTTGCGCTCCTTCCATCGGATGTGCTTAAAGAACACCATGTAGACCTCAAGAATCTTCAGTTCTACGGCCCAAAGGAAAACGCGGAAAAGCCGTTCAAAGGCCGCATCGGCATCTATGAAATTTTCACGATGACGAAAGAAATCGAAAAGAAAATTTTGACGGGTCAAATTTCTGAATACGAATTTCTAGACATCGCACAAAAACAAGGAATGTTGACGATGGCGCAAGATGGGCTCCTCAAGGCACTCGACGGCCTCACGACCGTAGACGAAGTGCTCCGCGCCGCGGAATTACAGGGGCTGGAAGATGCGCCTTGAGAAATAGCTTATTTTAGCCA
>CAYHYU010000075.1:0-3543 GCA_964360885.1 uncultured Gammaproteobacteria bacterium
CCTGTCGATCCAACGCGGGGCATCACAGCGCATTTTCATGATCCGACCTATCCGTTCCGTCACCTGTTTGAACATCCGGGAGTGGATATTCGTGCGTCCGTCGGCACCTCCGTCAAAGCCGCGGCGGGCGGATACGTCGCATGGACGAAACGGGGTAGATTGTATGGAAATTACATCATGATCATCCATCCGGGAGGCATCGCAACAGTGTACGCGCATCTTTCGCGATTCATCGCGAAGCCGGACACGTATGTGGATCGCGGAACGATTATCGCGGAATCCGGCGGGCGGCCCGGCGACCCAGGCGCCGGACTTTCCAGCGGCCCGCATCTTCATTTTGAAGTGCGCAACGGCGGCATTCCCGTGAATGCGGAAAATTATCTTCCATCCGTACCAGGTGAAGAGGAGTGATCTTTGAAGGAGAAGAAATCTTCTACTGTAACCATACCTACGATGAAAAGTCAAGTACCCATACATTTTTGATGAGGATTGCACATTTTTTCCGCTTCATGCAGCTATTTTTTGAAAAAGTCAGAAAACTCAAAACGTGAGAATTGTCTTCAGTTCGTCAAGCGTCGAAACGCGAACGAGACGCGCACGAAGATCATTCCAGTCAAGATGCGGCGCTTCGTGGCGCAATTCTTTTTTGAAATAATACGCGAGGTGTTTCCGAAACGACACCATACCTCGCTCGCCGTACCGCGCGATGTGTCGGCGAGCGTGCTCGCGAACGACGGCGACACGATCTGACAAATCCGGTGCGCCGTTCGCCGTTCGCCGTGCGTCGCCCATACCTTGATGCGTGATGAGCTGACCAAAAATCCACGGATTTCCGAGCGCGCCACGGCCGATCAACACGCCATCGGCGCCGCTTCGCTTCAACGCCTCCTCTGCCGTCGTGAGTGACGTGATGTCGCCGTTCACGAGAACGGGAAGTGACGTGTTGCGTCGCGCTTCGCCGATGCGATCCCAATTCGCGACGCCGCGATACCCCTGCTCCTTCGTGCGGCCGTGGATCGAAATCAAACTCGCGCCCGCGGCTTCGATCACCTTCACGAAGTCGAGAACATCCGTGTCACGCGACCATCCGAGCCGCGTCTTCACGCTGATGGGGACCGTGACTGCGGCTTTCATCGCCTGAATGATCGCGCTCGCGCGTTCCGGTTCTTTGATGAGAAACGCACCGTTGAAATTCGAGACGAGATTGTACACCGGACAGCCCATGTTGATATCAATTCCGTCCGGATGGAATTTTTCCTCGATGATGCGCGCGGCTTCTGCCATGACGGTTGGTTCACTCCCAAAAATTTGTTGGATGACGGGTCGCTCGCGATCATCCAGCCGCGCCATTTCGAGCGTTTTTGGATTCATCCGCACGATCGCTTCGGACGACAACATCTCGCGGAACATCATCGGGGCGCCCTGTTCTTTGCACATCAAACAAAACGGCAAATCCGACATGTCTGCCATGGGAGCAAGCGCCACGATGGGGCGGAGGAGCGAATTCCAATGTAACATTAATCCATTCGAATGGGTCTTGGCTTCGACCATGCCGTGACGGTTCTCGTGAAACAGGTTCTGCCGATTGGGTGACGCCACGATGGCATTCCTTTATCGTATATCGGTCGAGGTACGAACGCTGTCTGCGTTTGTTGATCCGTCTGAAACGTTGCACAGAGTTCGTACGTCGTTGTTGACACCACTCGATATTCGTATGATTTGTGAGTAAGCGGATCTGCGAGAGGTGAGAAGAGTGGGTACCGCGCATTCAATTCTTGAAGGGAATCCGGGAGCTTCTCGTGTGTGTCGTTATAATACGAATCAATCGTGCCCGTAATTTGCATCAAATCATTTACGCGCTGTTGATCAAATTTTTCCGCCCGTGCCCGGCTTGGTGTGCCAGAAAGATACAAACCGATTCCGACAACAATCACAACAGCCGCGACGACAATCGCGATAAAGATGATGAGATACATTGACCGCTTCATAGACTTTTGACTTTCAGACCTTCGATTCTTTCTCCTCTCCCCTCAAATCCCACAAATAATATCCGAAGATCGCGCCCGCGATCACGCCGATCGTCGCGACTTTGATCACAAACCGCAACGTGAGTTCGCCGCCAAGCAAATTGAAGATGAGCGTGATGAGGTCAACGATGATCACGGCCGCGGCAATGAAGAGCGTGATGTACGTCAACCATTTTCGCACGCGCGAGCTGCGTTTTTCTGGATCGCGTGCGATCGCGTGCGCGAGAATCTTCGAGAGCCAAAGATACAACGGAAACGCGATGATCAATGACGCGGTTGCCCAGCGGATCGTGTTCGTGATGGATTCGATGGAGAGATACCGATCAACGGTGAAGTCAGGAAGCCAACGGTTCACATATTGGAAGATGAGCGTGCCAAACGAAATCGCGCTGATGTAGAGCGTGAGAAAGAGAAGGAGATACAGAAACGCCTCGCGCGCCGAGAGATACGGTTTGCGGCGGGGGACGGGAATCGGAAACGCCACGTCGAGATATTGGTCAAGGGCATTCTTCACTTCATCTTCCGGCCAGCCAGCTTGCGCGAGGATTACTTTGATGTGATCGCGCGATGCGCCTTTTTCAAGCGCGGATTGGACGAATTGTTTGAGATCATTGGGCATACGGATAAGACAGTAGCATAGATCTTTCCCTTGCTCAACCCAGCTATTTCGCGTAAAATGCATACGGGCAGAATGAAACGCCAGTCTCAAACTTATGAAACTACAGCCGAACGAGATTCGTGACATTTGCAAGACGCTCGAGCAAGGAAAAACCTTGCAGGATGCATACCGATTTATGCTTTTTGATGAGAAGCGTGAGGTTGAGCTCGTATGGAATGGGAAAACGGATGAAGTGATCGCTGTTATGGAGTTTTTAAGCATTATGGCCATCCGTCCTGATTTTCCGAAAGATTGAAATGTATGAAGCTTCGTGGAAACAATCATGCCTATATCGACGGCGCTAATCTTCATAAAGGGATTTGTGAGCTTGGTTGGGCATTGGATTATCCGCGTTTTCGTCGGTGGTTAGCGGACAAATATGCCGTGTCTCGCGCATATCTCTTTATTGGTTTAATCCCAAAAAATAAGAACCTGTACACATTCCTACAAGAGGCGGGTTATACGCTCATCTTTAAGGATACAACGTATGACGGAGACGGAAAGGCAAAGGGAAATTGTGATGCCGATTTGGTATTAAAGGCGGTTTCGGACGCGTATGAAAATACATGTGATCAGGCGGTGCTGGTGACAGGCGATGGTGATTTTGCCAGCTTGGTATCTATGTTGCTTGCCCGCAACAAACTGAAAAATATCTTAGCTCCTGACCACAAGAAATGTTCAATTCTATTGAAACGCACACAAGCGAAGATCACATTTCTTGACGAATTTCGTCATAAACTGGCCAAAAAAGAAAAAGCCCCCGGCAAGGACAGAACCTCGCAGGGGTCTCTTTCGTAGTGATTATTGGGATTGTAACTGCTTCGATCAAATTTGTCAAACTGATAGTGGATTGTTTCA
>CAYHYU010000076.1:0-3536 GCA_964360885.1 uncultured Gammaproteobacteria bacterium
GCGGGTTCGTCGGGACAATACTTTACGTCTGCGTCGTTTCCTCTGTCCAGCACATGACATCGCAAGCGTTTTTCAGAGGTTCCTATTATCACATGAGCAATCTCGAAAAATCCATCGCCTCGCTCCGATCCATTGAGCGCCGCATCAAGCCGGATGCGGCGTGGGTTCGTGCTCGGCGTACGACGTTGCTCATGCAGGTCAAGAATACGCTGCCAACGCATGCCGCGACGCATCGTGAACGTCTGAATGCAGCCACTCGACATTTTATTGCGATCAAAGGCGGCGCGTTTGTGTGGAAGCCGATAATGACGTTGGTTTTGTTTTTCATTCTTGCAACGGGCGGATCGATCATGTCCGTTTCTGCGGCGGAGCGTGCGTTTCCGGGCGATTTTCTCTATGGATTAAAACTCGCGTCCGAACAGGCGCGTCTCGTGTGGGTTCAGTCAAAAGATGAAAAGCTCAAATTGAAAATGGAATTCACGGGGCGGCGCATTACAGAATTGAAGGAAGTCGCGCATGTCCGCAAAGATGGCGAGGGCGTGAAGGCCGTCGCCGAGATTCTCAAAAGCGATTTGCATACGCTGACGGAACAGCTCGTGCTCGTGAAAAGGGATGCAACGTCCGAACAGACCGTCGAGGCGGCAAAGGGTGTGGACAAAAAAGCGACAGAGGTGATGAACGCGCTGCAGGAGACGAAATCCGCACTTCAACCGGACGCGCAGCGAAAAGTGACGGAAGCGCAGAGCGCGGCAGCGGACACCGGCACAAAAGCCATTGAAATGCTCGTAGAGAAACATGAACAATCGAGCTCGACTGTCGCGATTTCTGATGTGACAAAATCCATCGAGTCGCATGCCCACGCCGTGTTCTCCATGACGATCTCGAATGCGTCGAGTTCGGCGTCGACAAGCAGCACGATGGCGCTTCTTGTACAATCGCTTGCTTCCTCTACGGCGACTGGAGCCACGTCCACGATCGAGCTTCCGAAGATCGTCGGTCAGATGAAGGATCTTACGACCCAGGTCTTTGCAGAGCAGAAAGCGAAGGAGAAGAGCGAGACGCCGTCCGTACCGACTGCTTCATCGACGTCGATCACGCCAAGCGCTTCATCCTCATCAACCCATACGGCATCATCATCGAAACCTGGTTCGTGATCGCGCGAAAAGCGCATCCGTGCCTCGCAGGGTGTCCGTCCCGACGATACTGTTGGGAGAGTCATCCTGACGGGCGAGGGATGCCTGCTCATATCGCGCGCATAAACGCTCGCGGTGAGTCGCATTTCGCCTGTTCGTTTCCATCTTCGCACATCATCCGGCTTTTAAAGGTCGATCCCGATATCCATCGGGGAGTTGGATGAAAATATTAATCAAAAACTATTCATTTGAGTTCAAATTATGGTTAAAACCCTTAAAAAGGCATTTTCAACCTTCGTCACGTTGACGACCATCACGTGGTCAGTGGGCGCAGGCGCGTTGGTATTCCCCAGCGTGGCTTCGGCAGCGACGCTCTCCTCTGGTGATCTCATCAAGGCATCGGGTCCGGCCGTGTACTACTATGCGGCGGACGGGAAGCGCTACGTCTTCCCTCATGAAAAGCAGTTCTTCTCTTGGTACAAGGATTTCTCGTCGGTGAAGACCATTACCGATGCAGAACTTGCCGCGCTTTCGATTGGCGGCAATGTTACCGAGCGTCCAGGCACGAAGCTTGTGAAGGTCACGACAATTCCTGCTGTCTATGCCGTGACTCAAGGTGGCATTCTCCACTGGATCCAGTCCGAAGCCATCGCGAAAGCGCTGTATGGCGATAACTGGAATCAGCGGATCATCGACGTTTCGGATGCGTTTTTTGTGAACTACACGGTTGGTTCCGCGGTTACATCAAACGTTCATCCGGACGGCACCCTCGTTCAGTATGCGGGCGACGCAAACACCTACCTCGTATGGGGTGGTATGAAGCGCAAGATCGCATCTGACGCGGCGTTTGCAGCGAACGGGCTCGATAAACAGTGGGTTCTTTCGACGGCGATCGTTTACAGCAACGGCACCGATATCACGGGTAAAGAAAGCGTGCTCGCAGACGTCATGGTGACGACTGGCGGTACGACTCCTCCCGTCGGCGGCGCACTCACTGTGGCTCTTGCCTCGGACACGCCGGCTGGCATGACCGTTCCGAAAAACGGTTCATCCGTTATGCTCGTCAAAGTGAATTTGGCGGCGGGCGCATCGGATTCCATGGTGACATCGTTGAAGTTCCGCCGCGTGGGCGTTGGTGCGGTCGGTGACTTCTCGAACGTTTACCTCTATGACATGAATGGGCTCCGCCTTACGACTGGCCGCAGCATCAATTCCACGACCAACCTCGTTGAATTCAACAACTTGTCTCTCTCGGTGAAAGCCGGGCAGACGGTTGCGGTGTATGTCTATGGTGACTTCTCGACCCCGTCAAGCACGGGAGGCCAGCATGCCTTTGAGCTTACTGACGCGGCTTCTGTCGTCGTGAGCGCTGGAACGGTGTCTGGATCTTTCCCGATCCGCGGTAACACGTTTACAGTCGGAACAACCTCTTCGGCACGCGTTGACGTGATCAAGGGAACCCAGCCAGGGAACCCGACGATCGGCTCGAAGCAGGTCGAGGTTTCGAACTTCAAACTTCAGGCGAACGGAACGAATGACATTGATCTCCGCCAGATTACGCTCTACCAGGCGGGCAGTGTCACGAACTCCGATCTCACGAACTTCAATCTGTACCAGGGCACGACGTTGGTGGCCAATGCTCCGAGTGTCTCAAGCAACGGCCGTGTCGTCCTCAAGTTCAGCCCGTCGTACATGCTCCCGAACGGTCAGACACGCGTCTTTTCGCTCAAAGCGGACGTTGGCGGCCGCGCGAGCCGCACGATCAAGTTGTACATTGAGTACACGACAGACGTGACGGCGATGGACAAGACGTTCAATGCGGGTGCGCAGATCTGCGTTATCAGCACGGCAACGGGCTGTACCGCGGGAACAGCGAACTTCGATGGAACTGGCGGTACCGGCGACTCGCCGCAGACCAATGGAAACTTCGTCGAAGTGCTCACCCAGGGCGGTCAACTCACAAACGCCTTCAATGGTCCGGCGACGACAAACATCGCAAAGGGTCAGCTTGGCGTTCCGCTCTACAAGTTTGCTCTGACGTCCTCGGACAACACGCTTGAAATCAAGAAGATTGTTGTCAAGCTCTACAAAGCGAACTCGGCTCCGTCGACCTGCCGTACAAGGGGCAGCGCCGGAACGAACTACTTCCGTTCGATCAAGATCAAGGACATGGACACCGGAGCATCGCTCATGGGTCCAACAGAACTTGCATCAGCGGATACGGCGACTTCCACACTGACCTATACAGAGTCCTTCAACATCACCATGGGTAAAACGATGAACCTCGCGTTCGTCGCTGATCTCTCCAATGGGGCTGATGACGGGACAGGTGAATTCTCCAGCTCGGGCACATGCGTGTACCAAGCGGAATTCCAGGCATTTGGCTCGAGCGACGTGCGCGTC
>CAYHYU010000077.1:0-3472 GCA_964360885.1 uncultured Gammaproteobacteria bacterium
ATCGGTTCCGGGCCGGCAGGTTGGACAGCGGCGATCTATGCGGCACGGGCCAATCTCGCCCCGCTTGTGTTTGAAGGTGCGGAACCCGGCGGTCAACTCATGACCACGACGGATGTTGAAAATTATCCCGGTTTTCCGGATGGCATTCAAGGTCCCGAACTCATGCGCGTGATGCGCGAGCAAGCGAAGCGATTTGGCACGGAGATCGTGAGCGAAATGGTGACGGCTGTTGATCTCTCAAAGCGTCCATTTACCGTCACCGCCGGCGCAACGTCACATGAAGCGAAAACCGTCATCATCTCAACCGGCGCATCGGCGCGGCGGCTCGGTCTCGAATCCGAAAAAAAACTCTATGGCCACGGGGTCTCGGCGTGCGCAACCTGCGATGGATTTTTTTTCAAAGACAAGAAAGTCATCGTGGTCGGCGGGGGAGACAGCGCCATGGAAGAAGCGAACTTTCTCACGCGCTTCGCGGAGAAAGTAACGATCGTTCATCGCCGCGACGTGTTTCGCGCGTCAAAGATCATGCAAGATCGGACGCTGAAGAATCCAAAAATTGAGATTATTTGGAACGCAGAGGTCGTAGAAATCCTCGGCGTGGACGTGGGCCGCGTCACGGGCGTTCGTCTCAAAGACACAAACACGGGGGCAACTCGTGAGATGGCGATCGATGGCGTATTTGCCGCAATCGGACATGAACCGAACACGTCGCTCTTCAAGGGATTTATTGATCTCAATGAAAGAGGATATATCAAAACCGTACCAGGGACTTCAAAGACGAACATCCCTGGCGTTTTTGCCGCGGGTGACGTCCAAGATGCGCGGTATCGTCAAGCCGTGACAGCCGCAGGAAGCGGATGTATGGCTGCGATGGATGTGGAAAAATTTTTGGCGGAGTAACATTTTTGTGTTGGCGGAGTATAATAGTTTTAGAACGGATTTTCCGTTTTTACTCACTCATTTGCAATAACTATATGAAAAGAGGTCTTGCAATTTTTACCGTGGTATCGCTCATGCTTCCTGCTTTGAGTCCTGTCGCTGTCTATGCGGAAGAGGCGTCAAAGGTCTCGACGTCCACGCGGGTTCAAATTGATTCAACAAAGTGCGATGAACGGACTGCGGAATTCGCGCGTAAGCTCGCACATCGCCGCGCAGAAGAAGATGCGCGAAGTTCGAAACGAAGGACCGAGCGTGATGAGAAGCGTTTGAAGCATCGAGAGGAGCAGGATGAGCGGATGGAGAAACGAGATGAGAAAAAAGATACCCATGTCGCAGATGCGTTAAAGCCAGCGTTTGTAACCTATCGCACGGCTCATAAGGCAGCGCAGAAAGTGCGACGCGACGCAGTTGATGCCGCGACCTCCCTGTTCCGTCAAACACATGATGCAGCGCAGAAAGTGCGACGCGACGCGGTTGATGCGGCTTACAGCACATGGAAGACGCGATGCACGGGCACAAAGGAACAGCGTCGAACTGCGAACAAAGCTTTTAACGAAGCACTTGGAATAGCTCGCACCACGTATAAGACAACGATGGATGTTGCTCGCGACACGCGCGACAAAGCGATCCGTGCGGCGCAAGACGTGTCTAAAGCCGCCGTTGAAAAAGCTCGTGCTGCTCTCCATGCCGCACGCGCAGCTTACAAGGAGACACGCAAAGAGATTCGTCCGGCTCGAACCGCGGCGACCAGTACAAAGCCAATGAAATCCAATAAAAGAATGAAAACTGGGGAGCGATAAAAACCGTACCCCCCTGCCCCCTCCTGTTCATCCCGCCCAAGGCGGGCAGGCCGCAGGAGGGGGTTCTGAAATTCCCTCTCCCCGCCTGCCTATCCATGATTGGATTTGTCGGGATTGGTGAGCAGGCTTGTCGTTAGCAAGGGGGGGGGGATTCAGGGGGAGGTTACGGTTGCGCAATCTGTTCGAGCGCGCGGTAATATGTTCGATAATACTCCGCCGTCTTCGCGTCGTTGATCAGAAAAATCGTTTCCGGCTGATGCCAAAGCACATGAGCGACGGTCGAACCAAAAATCCAAATCACCATCGGACTCGCGAACGGTTTCGGAAGATATTTGATATCCATCAAGGGCAATTTCGTCATCTTGCTCTCACGCGTATTTTCGTTCGCCAAGATATGTAGAGGAATACGCTTGGCTACGCGTCTATGTGTGAAATCGGCGTAGTAATCAAGATGCGTTTTGAGGATGTTTCCCGTTGCCGCAATGTGATAGAGATCTTTTCCCTCCTCAAGCACGCGCTCGCACAGTTGGATGATGCCATCGTGTCCGCGCAATGTTTCGGTCTGCCGATTCCAGATCTCGTCAAAATACAATTTGAATCCGTCGTGCACCGTTCTATCTTCAAAGAAGATGATGGTCGGTGCCTCTTTTTTATAGAGGACCATAAAGGCGCGACCGTTGACCATGTTGATCTGCATGGGCGTTAAAAACGGGGTCAGAAATGTTTTTACGTGACTGATGTGTTCCGTTGGATCGCCCACGCGGCGATTGCGCTCTCGAATATTTGTTGACGATTCGCTTTGGGCAAGGATGTTTGCCACAACCCCGTGCGAAATTCGATAGCGATGGATCTCGTCAAAAAATTCACTCATGCGCCGGTATTCCGGTCCAAGATTCCCGCCGAGGACGTAGTACCCTTCGCCAGGCTTCAGTTCGTCAATCATGTCCGTGAATGCGTCATGCAAGGCGTCCAATCCCTGTTCGACGCGCACGTTCTGATTCCAGAGAATATCAAAATAATTTTTGTACGCAGCAACAAGATGTGGATTGCGAATCTCGATGACGGTCAGCGGCTGTTCGTAGATATGGAATGCGACGCTGTGATTCGTGAACACGATATATGCGGATGGATTCGCGTCGAATGGGAGGAAACGGATCTCCGCCACGCCTTTTTTCCGTAGCGACAGAAGCGTCTCGGAACTGTACGGCTGTTTGCGGTACATCAGAATTTTGATTCCGCCTCGTTTGCCTATTTCAGAAAAATAATGCGTCAGCGCCGGTTCACCCATCGCAGCCTCAAAACGACGTCCGCTGGATCCGAGGACATAGATGAATTCCCCGCGCGCCAGCCTCGCGGCATTTTTTAACGAGAACATGCGGATAGCATCTTCGCCCTCGTAGACCGAGATCTCTTGTTCCGAAAGTTTTCTGCGATCCTTCAATTGAGCGATGACGCGCGTGGCCACAAGCTCTCGCTCATGGAGATCGTCGCGCAAATGATCCGGATCCGTAGCCTGAAAATGGAATACGCCTGCTTGCGTCGTCTTCGTGGCAAGATGCCGCGCCGCGAGTTCTTCCAATGCGTGATAAACAAGATTGCGATGTAGCCGCGTTTGCTTGATGATTTCCGCGGCACGGACTTTGCCGGCTGTGACGAGCGCCAGATAGACGCGGATTTCATTTTCGCGCAACCCAAGTTTTTTGAGGTCATCTTGAAGCATATTTTGTCATAAA
>CAYHYU010000078.1:0-3435 GCA_964360885.1 uncultured Gammaproteobacteria bacterium
TATTTCCGCGACGAAGAACAACAAGACGTTCTTCTTTTCATCGACAACATCTTCCGCTTCACGCAGGCGGGCTCTGAAGTGTCCGCGCTGTTGGGACGTATTCCATCCGCCGTGGGATATCAGCCAACGCTTGCGACGGAAATGGGTATGTTGCAAGAGCGCATCACATCGACGACGAAGGGGTCCATCACGTCCGTACAGGCCGTCTACGTTCCCGCCGATGACTTAACCGACCCGGCGCCGGCGACGACATTCGGCCATCTGGATTCGACCGTCGTGCTTTCACGATCTCTCACGGAACTCGGAATTTATCCTGCCGTTGACCCGCTTGATTCGTCGTCAACGATCCTCTCTCCGTCGATCGTCGGTGAGCGGCAGTACTCGGTCGCGCGAAATGTCCAGCGCGTCCTTCAACGATACAAGGATGTGCAAGACATTATCGCGATTCTCGGGATGGATGAACTTTCGGAAGAAGATAAAAAAACGGTCTCACGCGCGCGCAAAATTCAGAAATTCCTTTCGCAGCCGTTCCATGTCGCGGAAGTGTTCACAGGTCATCCGGGAACGTATGTAAAACGCGAAGACACCATCCGCGGATTCGAAGAAATTCTCGAGGGACGACATGATGATAAGCCGGAGCAGGCGTTTTATATGAAGGGTGGGATTGATGAAGTCGTATGATCCATTTCGAGCTCATCACTCCCGAACGCGTTCTCTTTCGAGAAGACGTGGACGCAGTGACGCTTCCAACGGTCGAGGGCGAAATAACGATTTTGCCGCATCACATACCGCTTGTCGCGAAGCTTGTGGCGGGAATCGCGCGATTGAAGAGGGGAGACGTGACGGAAGAAGTCGCCGTTTCAAGCGGATTCATCGACGTGAGAGATGGAGCGCACGTGCGCGTGCTCGCAGACACGGCGGAACGCGGACACGAACTGGATGTGGCAGCGATCGAGGAAGCGAAAAAACGCGCGGAGAAGGTGATGAAAGAGGCAGTACGCTCTGACGACGTCTCCTACGCCGCAGCCGCCGCACTCCTTGAACGCGAGCTGGCGCGATATACAGTCGCGCGAAAACATCGCGGATCTCACAAGCCAACTGTACATTTGATCAAACAGTAGTGGCGAGATACACTGGAGTATGCGCCTTTTCGTCGGTTTTCTGGCGCCAGACGAACTCAAAGATCGCCTTGCGGCAGAGTTACATCGCGTGCCACACGCGCCGCAGGGTGTACGCGAAATTGCTCACGACCTTTGGCACTTGACCGTGACGTTTCTTGGAGAAGTGGAGAAAGATCACGTGCCGGAGATTTCTGCGCACATCAAACAGTGGACAGAAAAAACGACGAAGATCACGCCCGTGTTGACACGTTTCGAAACGTTTCCACAAAAAAAACCGAGATATCTTTCCGGCCATTTTGAGATCACGGAGATCGAAACATTCCGCGCGCGGGTTGATCGGTTGCGCGACGTACTTTCGATCTACGCTCCAGAGATCGATCGAAAACCATGGAAAGGGCACATGTCGCTCGCAAAAGTGCTGCAGAGAGCACGCCTCCAAAGGTGGGAATACGAACTCGAGCCGGTCGAATGGAGGCCGCACGTGCTCTCGCTCGTTGTCAGTCGTCCAGGGCAGAACGGTTCGATCTATACTCCGCTCGAAACATTTCCGTGGATTTCATGAAATCAATTTTTGGCATTCCTATCGAAGGATTTTCAATGAACGAGACGCTTCATCGCATCGATGAAGCGCATGAGCCGATGTGGATTGTGACGGCGAATCCGGAGATCCTTCTCGCGGCGCGGCGTGATCCTGCGTATGCCGAAACGCTGCGGCGAGCTCACATGCGTCTTGTTGATGGGTTTGGACTTTGGTTCCTTCTGCGATTCTTTGGGCATCACACAACACGCGTCACAGGCGTTATGCTTGCAGAAGCGTTGATTCAAGAAAGTGTTCAACAAAATTGGAACGTTGCGTTTGTTGGAGGCGCGCAGGGGATTGCAGTTGCGGCGGCAGAAAAAACGCGGCGTGTCTATCCTTCGATCCGACTTCATGCGGAATATGGCGGGGCGGTTGCATCGGATGGATCCGATGATGCGGAAGGTCTGGAGGCGCGTCATCGTCTTCAACAATGTACGCCAGAGATTCTCTTCGTCGCATTTGGTCATCCCAAACAAGAGCAATGGATTGAAAAACATCTGCAGGAGTTTCCGTCTGTACAAGCAGTGATCGGCATTGGAGGAACCCTTGACTATTGGGCTGGGATAAAAACCCGCGCGCCGACGTGGATGCGATCCATCGGGCTTGAATGGATGTGGAGATTGATGCTTGAACCGAGACGATGGAAAAGAATCTGGGATGCGGTGGTGGTGTTCCCGATTGTTGCCGTGTACTCGCGGCTTCGCCCCATCTCCACGATTCCCCCTTCGTAAAGGGAAGATTTTTTCATTGCGTCAATGCTCTCACGAGGGTATTCTGTAGCAGCTATGTCAGATCGCGTCCGTGTTCGTTTTGCGCCCAGTCCCACGGGTTTTTTGCATATTGGCGGGCTGCGGACCGCACTCTACAACGAGCTTCTCGCGAAGCGGCACGGTGGCGACTTCATCCTTCGCATTGAAGACACGGATCAAACACGAATGGTTGCGGGTGCGATTGAGGGAATCTGCCGCTCACTGAAAGCGATTGATGTCATTCCAAATGAAGGTGTGTGGATTGACGAAAAAGGGAAAATCATCGAACGCGGCGAGCGCGGTCCGTACACCCAATCGCGACGAAAGACAAAACATTTTGACTACGCCATGGAGCTCGTACACATGGACAAGGCATACCACTGTTTTTGTTCTGTGGAACGCTTAGAAAAATTGCGCGAAACGCAACAACTCGCAAAAAGACCCACGATGTACGACGGGACATGTCGCGCGATTCCGCTTCCAGAAGCGCACAAGCGCGTCGAAACCGGCGAGCCGTACGTGATTCGACTCAAGCTGCCGAAGCGCGGCACGATCACGGTTTTTGACGAAATTCGCGATGACGCGGCGTTTGAGTGGGAATTCATTGACGACCAGGTCATCGTCAAATCCGACGGATTTCCGACCTATCATCTCGCCGCGACGTGCGATGACCATGAGATGGAGATCACGCACGTGATCCGCGGCGAAGAATGGATTTCCTCAACGCCAAAACATCTTTTTATCTACGACGCGCTCGGTTGGACGCCGCCGACATTCGCGCATCTTCCGCTCCTCTTGAATGCCGACAAATCAAAACTTTCGAAGCGGCAAGGAGATGTCGCAGCTGAGGACTATCTTGCAAAGGGCTATCTTCCCGAAGCGCTCGTGAATTTCGTCGCGCTCCTCGGATGGAATCCGACGGGGGATCGCGAGATCTATTCGCGCGAGGAGCTTACCGCGGCGTTTGATCTGAAAAAAATCAATA
>CAYHYU010000079.1:0-3332 GCA_964360885.1 uncultured Gammaproteobacteria bacterium
GTGGACAGGCATGTATCACGATCCGCATCTCCGCGCCGCAATTCATGCCATCAAATACCGCGGATGCCGAGCGATTCGTCCGGCGCTCGTTGAGTATCTTCGGCGACGCGTTTCTGTGGCGGATGTTCTCGGCACGGACGCGATCCACTACGCGAAATTCGCAATCGTACCCGCACCCGCTGCGCCAGAGCGCGCACGTGAGCGCGGATTCGAACATGCGGCGTTCATCGCGGAATGCCTTCGGGAGGCGTTTGCCTTATCATCCGACGATCCAAAAATGCTCGCAACGCCAATCACGTATCTTGTACAGCGTCAGAAAGGGAGCGGCATCACGCAAGCGATGCTCGAAGAATCGACGCTCCGCGCCGCGAACGTGCGCGGAATGTTTACCGTCACTCCGTCCGTCACAATTCCAAAATATGTTCTCCTTGTCGACGACGTCATCACGACCGGCGAAACGATCAAAGACGCGGCTCGCGCCGCGCGCACCGCGGGAGTGGAGAAAATGTACGGCTTCGCGCTTGCGCTGGGGAGGTGACCGACACCGTTCGAGAATGAAGTTCTCACACCTCCACAATCACGGGTACAATCATCGGTCGGCGCTGTGTTTTGTGGAAGAGAAACTCGCCAAGATCGTCGCGTACTTTTTCTTTCAGATACATCGCATTCGCGCCGGAGCGCGGATCTTTGTCTTCGAGCGTTTGCGCAACTTTTTTTCGCGACGAACGGATGAGTTCTTCATGCTCCTTCAGATAGATGAAGCCACGCGAAATGATGTCCGGAAGATTCTGAAGTTTGCCCGTCTGTGCGGAGACGACCGCGATCACAATCACAATGCCGTCACCCGCGAGCTCTTGCCTGTCGCGCAGCACGATGTGGTTCGTGTCGCCAACGCCGAGACCGTCCACGAACACATATTCCGTTGGAACTTTCCTGTTCGTGATTTGGCCATTTCCGTGTGTGTCGAACTCCATAATCTGTCCGTTGTCCGCGATGAAGATGTGATCGTGGTTAAATCCATCTTTCTCGGCCACTTTCGCATGTTCACACAAGAAGGAGTAGTGGCCTTCGATGGGGATGAGATACTTCGGTTTCACCATCCGGTGCATGTCCACAAGATCCTCCTGCTTCGCGTGTCCGCCGGAATGTACGTCCATCATTTTGTAGTGGATGACCTCCGCGCCTTCGCGGTAGAGCGTGTCTTTCACGCGCTGGACAGAGCGTTCGTTCCCCGGTATGACGGAAGATGAGAAAACCACCGTGTCTCCCGGTTCAATTTCGAGGAACGGATGTTCGCGGTTCGCGATGCGCATCAGCACGGCGCGTTCCTCGCCCTGCGCGCCCGTGCACACGACCGCGACTTTGTCGCGAGGATAGTTGTTGATTTGTTTCGTTTCGATGATCGTGCCTTTCTGAACTTTCATGTATCCCAGTTCCTGCGCGATCGCGATGTTCGATTTCATCGAAAAACCTTCGACTGCGACTTTACGGCCTTGTCGTTCGCACGCGAGAATGATCTGCTGGACGCGCCCGATCATCGATGCGAACGTGCCGATAATGATCCGACCTTTCGCATGCGAGATGATCTCATCGATATTTTTCTGGATTTCATATTCGGGGAGCTGGCGTCCCGGCTGCGTCGCATTCGTCGAGTCAATCAGAAGCGCGAGTACATTGCGCTCGGCGAGACGCTTAATCTTTTCCGTTTCCTGCACGGATTCCGCATTCGGCGAGGTGTCGAGCTTGAAGTCACCCGTGTGCACGAGAATGCCGCATGGAGTGTTCACGATGACACCCATCGAAGAGGGGACCGAGTGCGCGACGCCAAAAAATTCCACGCTGAAGACGCCGAGCTGGATCACGTCGCTGGATTTTACGATGTGGATGTTCAGCTGCGGCTTATCGCGATGGTCTTCCTGCCGTTTCTTAATGATTCCGGCTGTGAGATCTGTCGTAAAGAGCGGAGGATTCCCAAGCCGCGGCATGAGGTGGGGGATGCCGCCGATGTGGTCGTAGTGGGCGTGAGTGATGATCACGCCGCGAATATTTTTCTCTTTGCCCTTGAGGCACGAGATGTTCGGGATGATGTAATCGATTCCCGGCATGTCTTCGTCCGGAAACTGGAGCCCCATGTCGATGAGAATGATGTCACGGCCAAACTCAAGCATGGTCATGTTGCGACCTATTTCCTCATTGCCTCCAAGGATCGTTACGTTGAGACGTTCCTCCGGCGATCCGGTAAGCAGATCCTTGTCCGTGCCCGTCTTGTAGTAGGGCTTGTGCTTGTATGTGTCCATGCGGGGGGCGCGCTGAAATGCGCCGCCCATCGTCGCTTTACGTTTTCCGCCATGGCCGCCCTTCGGGCGCTCTTCACGCGCAAAGCCCTGTTTCATGCTAAGCGTATGCGCATCGTTTGCGCCTGACGGTTGCGGCTTCTTGCCGTTTTTTGCGATCGCCTTTGCAATGAGCAAGGATTGACTGTTCGGCGATGTCCCTCCAGCCGCGATCTGCATGGCGGAGTGCGAATGACGCCTTCGTTTTCCGAAATAGGGACGACGCCCTACGCCGGGTTGTTCCGGGCGACTTGAACCGGGACCGGAGCTTCCTGCTCCTGTCGAACGGTTAAAATAGAGTGGTTCCATATGCTGCGTTTATCTATGTGCGCTAGATCTTAAACGCGCCGAGTCCTCAGTGAAGAAGATGTGGACTTGTTCGGGAAATAGAACAGCAAGCGATACTGAATAAAGGACACTCTGAAAAACGATGAGATGCGACGTGCTGGACAGAGGAAACGACGCAGACGTATTGAACATACGTCGAGGAGTTGACGAAGGAAGCACAAGCAGATTGCGTTTTTCAGAGTGTCCTAAAGAATAAATGAAGAAGAGTAGATTGTAGCGAAGATTTCACGTTCAACGTGGCAATCCGACGGACGTCAGATAACCTGCGACGACTGTGAATGACACGACCAGCATACACGACGTTCTCTTTTTTGTCAAATGTACGTTTTTACGTTCTTCGCGAATTGTGCCGTAGAGCACAGGGATGGTGAGAGGCATGAAGAGGTGACAGGTTATACGTGACAGGTTACAGTGTAACATAGGGAACCTCTGAAAAACGCGGCTCGACTGTCTTCGACGCCGAAGTCGATCTGCTCGTGCTTCCCTCGTCAACTCCTCGACGTATGTTTCCCGACGACGCTGTGCGTGTCGGGATCCCGACAACCCGCTACGCGGGTTCGTCGGGACAATACTTTACGTCTGCGTCGTTTCCTCGGTCCAGCACGTCGCATCGCAAGCGTTTTTCAGAGGTTCCATAGCATTGAAAAAATC
>CAYHYU010000080.1:0-3291 GCA_964360885.1 uncultured Gammaproteobacteria bacterium
GAATTACTTTTATCCTTTCCAATCCGTTTTACTACGGACATTTTCGCTACTCTGGTGAAATCCACGAAGGTAAGCACCAGCCAGTCGCTTTTTTTCAGGAAGCCGGAGAGAGAATCCGCGCCATACAAACGAAGCTCCAGCGACTTTTGGATGGCTACTTGGAACAGGATATTGAGCGCGAAGTGTATCAAGAGCAGAAAGCCGTCTTACTTTCCGAAAAGAAGTCGCTGGAAGAGCAAATGGCCCGAATTGAACAAAAGCGGACTGGCTGGCTCGAACCTGCGCTTGGCGAGCCGCGCCGTGCGCGGCGAGCCAGTATTTCCATACCTTTCCGCGCTTCGCGCGGCCGAATCGGTCGGGCAAAAACCGGAAAGTTTGATATTGGTGCCCGGGGCCGGAATCGAACCGGCATGGGTCTTGCGGCCCTCAGGATTTTAAGTCCTGTGCGTCTACCAATTTCGCCACCCGGGCTTACACTTTCCTTCATCCTCTACTCTCGTTTTCAGAGATTCCGTCATTCTGCGAGATGCGTACGCGCGCCTTGAAGAGTATCAATATACTCACAGAGTTCGTTGATGTGTGCGAGGATTCCGTTCCGTAACACATGAAAGGAGCGCGTCGCGTGATCTACGAGAACCTCGTCATGCGGAACGTGATCTTCAAGAAGCGTGAGCGCTTCTGTCCAAAATTCTCGTGCCTGTGTAGCGGCTTCGAAAAGCCGCTCACATCGTTCTCGCGTTTCCGCATACACGGTCGAATTGCGTTCAGGATGCGTGATGCCGCGACTGTGTGGAGCTTCGTTCATAGACTCGGACTATTCAAGCGGCTGTTCAGCCATGTGAGACGGGAATCGACGTCTTCGGGCATCTCGCGAAGCGCATCTCGCACACGATGCCCTTCGACATTGAGAAATTCGATTCTCTCGGTCATCGCGTGCGTCTTGTCTGCGATCGCGCGTAACGTCGACAGGCGGTGCGTTTGCGGCACGGAAGAAAGCTGACGCGAAACGGGAAGAACACGCGGGATCATAGGATGAAGGATATGCTACATGTTACACTGCCTGCAATGCAAACGTCTCTCCGGCGCTTCTTCCGTCGTCTCGGTCCCGGATTCATTACGGGATCGTCCGATAACGATCCATCCGGCATCGCAACGTACACGCAGGTCGGAGCGCAATTCGGATTAGGGCTCTTATGGACAGCATCCGCAGCGCTCCCCTTGATGATCGCCGTTCAGGAGATGTCAGCGCGCATCGGCATGATTGCGGGAGATGGTGTCACGATGGTGTTACGCCGTCATTTTCCGAAATGGCTTCTCTGGTTTTTCGTCTCTCTCATTCTCGTGGCGAATACGGTCAACATCGGGGCGGATCTCGGAGCCATGGCGGATGCGGCGCATCTTCTCATTCCGCAAATCCCTTTTACGATCCTCGCGCTTTTCTTTACGCTTCTCATTCTCATTCTCGAAATCTTTCTCACGTACAAAACATACGCGAACGTCCTCAAGTGGTTTGCAATGGCGCTCCTCTCCTACGTCGCAACCGCATTCCTCGTGACAACGGACTGGAGAGACGTTCTCACGCACGCGGTGATCCCGACGATCGCCTTGGATCGGGATGTTCTTCTCGCGCTCGTCGCGGTGTTTGGCACGACGATCTCGCCGTATCTCTTGATCTGGCAGTCGCATGAAGAGATCGAGGAAGAAATCGCCGCGGGACGCAAGACAACGGAACGACGGAAAGGAGCGACGTCCGCGGAGATTCGCGCGATGCGACAAGACACGTTTCTTGGGATGACATTTTCGCAAATCATCACATTTTTCCTCATCACGACAGCGGCAATGACGTTTTTTCGACACGGTCTCCACGATATCCAGACGACGGCCCAAGCCGCACAGGCGCTCGAGCCGCTTGCTGGACGTTTCGCAAAACTCCTGTTCGCGGTCGGAATCATCGGCACGGGTCTTCTTGCAGTTCCCGTGCTTTCCGCATCGGCGTCTTACGCATTGTCGGACGCGTTCCACTGGTCCGAGGGACTCTACAAAAAATTTCGTGACGCTCATGGATTCTACGGGATCATTATGGTGTCAACGCTTATCGGACTGCTGATAAACTTCATCGGGATCAATCCGATCAAGGCGCTCTTCTGGACTGCAGTTCTGAACGGCCTCATCACGCCTCCGATCATCGTCATCATGCTTCTCGTTGCAAATAACCCGAAGATTATGGGGAAAAACGTCAACGGGCATCTGTCGAATGCCCTGTGCGGCGCAACAGTCGCACTGATGACCATTGCGGCAATTCTGCTCTTCGTGCTCTAATCAAGGTCTTCGACGCTGAGCTCAGACGAAGCGAGCTCGCCGAAGTCGATCTACTATGACGCTTTCTCCAATCGTATTTGCCGCATTCCCGATTCTTTCGACGTTCATCGGCGGTTATGTCGTCTTGCGCTGGAAGCGGGATTTGCATCCATGGCTTTCCCTCTCCGGCGGGATTTTGCTTGGCGTCGCATTCCTTGACCTTCTTCCCGAAGCGATCGATCACGGCATGAAAAACGGGCTCTCCGCGCAGACCGTGTTGACCGGCGCGCTCCTCGCGATCCTCGCGTTTCATCTCCTCGACAAAATTTTTTCCGTGCATGCGCATCATGACCACGCGAGCGGTGAACCCGCCGAGCCATGCGACAATGAATATCATCGGACGAAAGGGTGGATCCGCGCATCTTGCATGATTCTCCACAGTTTTTTTGACGGGCTTGCGATCGGCGGCGGGTTTGCGATCGATCCGAAACTCGGAGCGCTCATCACGCTTGCGGTCGTGATGCACGATTTTTCCGACGGGATGAGCACCGTGACCATTTTAAAGCACGCGCTCGGAGCCGCACACCGCGGTATCCTCCCCATGCTTGCATTGGATGCCCTTGCGCCATTCGTCGGATCATTCGTCGGCGTCGCGCTTGCGCCCCGGCAAGAGATCATCGCGATCATGCTCTCGGTCTTCTCTGGATTCTTCATCTTCCTTGCGCTCTCGGAACTCTTGCCGCAAGCGCATGCTGGAAAATTTTCGCGCAACATGGGAATCTTTCTCACGGTGCTTGGCATCGCAAGCGTGGCGGTATTGAGATCAATCGCCGATGTATAACGTAAAAACATTTTTGTCAAGGATCTGCGAGATACATTGGATCATTTTTAGCTACATGAAGCCACTATTGTACATACGACGCACGCCCAAGATGCTTCTTTTTTGTCATTAGGCGCGTCACAGGGTAAGCTTGGCTCATGATGGAAGACACA
>CAYHYU010000081.1:0-3190 GCA_964360885.1 uncultured Gammaproteobacteria bacterium
AGAGACCTTTCACCGCAGGAGCGCGGGGAATGCGTATTCCCTACCATGAATGGGTGCTCTTGTCAAGCTTCTCATCCCATGCTATTCTCCACGTATAAGCCCTGGGGAAGGGGCTTTTTAAGAAAAGAATCTATGAGATTAGCGGAAACCATCATCTCCTATCTCCGCGGGACAAAAGAAGAAATTCGAAAGGTTTCATGGCCGAGTCGCCAAGACACGTTCCGCTACAGCGCGCTCGTCGTGGGCGCGAGCATCGTCGTTGCTGTATTTTTCGCGACGCTTGACTTCGGTTTCACAGAGCTCGTGAATGTGACGGTCACACAGCGCGCAGCGAGGAGGATTCAGAACGCGGAACAAGCGGCTCCGCCGACGAACGTGAAACCGGAATTGGAGAAATCTGCCGCGCCAACGTCATCACGACCGGCAGCGGATGTACAAACGATCACGCCAACGTTTGATGTGAAGGATTTGGAGACGGCAGCGGGAGCCGGCTCAATCAAAATCGTACAATAAAACATATGCCAAAACAGATCCTTGAGCTCGGCCGTAGATGGTACGCGATCCACACGTACTCGGGGTACGAGGAAAATGTCTCACAAAACCTGAAACGCCGCACAGAGACGATGGGCATGCAAGACAAAATTTTCAATGTGCTGGTGCCCACGGAAAAAAAGATCAAGATCAAGAACGGCAAACGCAAGCTCGTCGAAGAAAAAATATTTCCCGGCTACGTGCTCGTCGAGATGATCGTGAAGGACGACTCGTGGTATGTTGTGCGGAACACGCCGAACGTGACCGGATTCATCGGCACAGGGATCGTGCCGACACCTATGTCGGACAAGGAGGTGCAGGCACTCATGAAGCGCATGGCCGCGACGGAAGAAACGAGCTTCACGATCGACGTGCAGGTCGGGACGCCGATCAAAATCGGCGACGGACCGTTCAAGGGTTTTGAAGGGAAGGTCATTGACATCGACGGCGCAAGAGGTAAGGTGAAGGTTCTCGTGTCGATGTTTGGCCGTGAAACGCCGCTCGAGCTGGATTTCACGCAAATTAAAAAGGTGTGATGGCCTACGAATGTACGAATGTGCACGAATATACGAATATTCGTAAATTCGTATGAGCCATTCGTAAATTCGTAGACCATGTCGTAATTTCGTAGACCATTATGGCCAAAAAAGTCAAAACACTCATCAAACTCCAGATCGTGGGCGGTGCGGCGAACCCCGCGCCGCCAGTTGGAACCGCGCTCGGTCCGCAAGGATTGAACATTGGAGAGTTCTGCAAACGATTCAACGACGCGACGGCAGACCGCCGCGGTGAAGTCGTCCCTTGCATCATCACGGTCTACGAAGATCGAAGTTATGATTTCATTTTGAAGATTGCGCCGGTCGCGGAGATGCTGAAGAAAGCGGCGGGTATCCAGAAGGGATCAGCCAAACCGCTGCAAGAAAAAGTTGGAAAGGTGACAAAACAACAGATCCGCGAAATTGCAGAAAAAAAGATGCCTGACTTGAATTCCCATACCGTCGACGCCGCAATCAAACAGGTTGAAGGTACGGCGAAACAGATGGGATTGACGATTGTGTAAATTCCTTGTAGAGTCCTGTCAACTCATTCATCATGTGGGAGCCCTTCGACTTCGCTCGGGGCGCCTGAACCACTATGGCACGATCAAAACGTTATTCCGAACTCAAGAAGCTCGTTGATCCGAAAAAGCTGTACCCGCCGGCCGAGGCCATCGATCTCGTACGGAAAATGTCCACTACGAAATTCGATTCAACGGTGGAGATACATGCGAATTTGGGCATTGACATCGGAAAGAGCGATCAACAAGTTCGCTTCACGCTCGTCATGCCGCACACCGTCGGCAAGATCAAACGCGTGGCTGCATTCGTGTCTGGAGACAAAGAAAAAGAAGCGCGTGCGGCGGGCGCAGACGTCGTCGGCGGCGAAGAGTTGATCGACAGGATTATCCAGACTGGAAAAATCGAATTTGACGTCGCAGTTGCAACGCCAGATAAAATGCCAAAGCTTGCAAAGATCGCGAGAACGCTCGGACCGAAAGGGCTCATGCCGAATCCAAGAACGGATACGGTTGGCATTCATGTGAAAAAAATGGTTGAGGAACTCAAACGCGGCAAGGTGACGATCAAAAATGATCCGACAGGAAATATCCATCAAGCGATCGGCAAATCGTCTCACGAGCAAAAAGATCTTCTCGAAAATTTTGAAGCGATAATGGCTTCACTTCGTAAGGCGAAACCAGCGAGTGCGAAAGGCGCCTATATCAAGAACGTCGTGCTCACATCAACGATGGGTCCGGCGGTACGCGTCGACATCCAAGGGTCCTAACCGACAAGGAGGCGATCGAGGAAACATCCGGCATGTCGGCTGTGTGTTTTCTCTCTTTTGATGCGATGTTGAGAGAAAAATCGAGATCAGGACTTGACCTTGACATAAATGGCTTTTCATGATAACGTTTTTACGTTCGTTCCTCGTCAATCCAGCCGAAAGGTAGGTCACCTTGTACAGAAGATACGTCGAAGATCCGAAGCACGTCATGTCGCACACATACCTCGATGACACTACATACGCCAGGGCAATCGAGTCATTCGTCGTTGTGACGACTGATGCCATCATCGTTGAAAGATCGCGGCAGGCCGTGTGGCTTGCCCGTCGGTGCGTAAAGCCGTTTCCTGATTGGTGGATCATCGGCGGCCGACTCTGCGCCGGCGAAAATGAACATGAAGGCATGCAGCGTTCGTTCGCCCGTGAGACGGGGCTGATGGTGGCTCCTGAACGGTTCCGATTGATCTCGTTCAAACGTTATCTCCTCTCCGAACGGGAGCAAAAGCCGCAGAACACAGGGTCGGATGACCTCTCGTATACGTTTAGCATTGAGCTCACGCCTGAGGAACGCGCGATGGCTTCCCAAAAGCTCCATCCAAGTGAGTATGATGCGGCTCTCGGTCTCCGCGAATTCAGCAGAGATGAGATCCTCCATGAATTTGCAGGCAGAGAAGGCGCGCAGAGCGCGGCCTTGCTCGACATGTACGATGAGATCTTTTCAAGAACCTAGCGACTCGCCGCTCCCCACATCTCTAAGCTGGGGAGCGGCTCTTTTGTAAGGAACCGCTCTAGCCCATAAGTAACGGTTACTGAATTCTCTCGGATGGTTCGGTTGTGC
>CAYHYU010000082.1:0-2917 GCA_964360885.1 uncultured Gammaproteobacteria bacterium
TGGGATATGAATGGATACGAGAACAGTGTCTAGGAGTTATTTAGGGATGGTATTACCTTCATGATGTATGAAAAAATCCTTTCTCTTGGTAACGTTGCCAATCAGTATTTTCAAAGAAGGTAAAACGTTCGTGGCGCATTCTCCCGTGATTGATCTCGCGAGCTGCGGGAAAACGCGCGTCGAGGCAGAACGACGATTCAACGAAGCTGCACGGATCTTCTTTTTATTCTTCGGAACAACCTGCGCTTACTCAACGTGAGTCACGAAGAGTACCTCAAGCTTCTCGCGCGAGTGTGAAAAAAAGAACTATGAATTTCGGCGCACATGTTTCCATTGCCGGCGGAGTGCAGAATGCGCCGTTGAACGCTGCGAAGATTGGCTGTGAAGTTTTTCAGATGTTTTCACGTTCGCCGCAAGGCGGACCCGCACCGAGAATCACGCCGGAGATCGTTGAGCAATTTCGTCGGAGTTGCGACGAACATCATTTGAGCGAGTGGGTGATCCATGCGCCATACTACATCAACTTTGCATCCAGTGAAGAGCGTATTCGCGCGAGCACGATCCGCATCATCCGCGAGGAGCTTGAGCGCGGGTCGCTCCTCGGCGCGAGGTATGTCATGTTCCATCCCGGCAGCGCAAAAGACGTCGGGCAAAAAGAGGCGATGAAGCTTTGCGTCGAAGGGATCACGCGCGTACTCGACGGCTATCACGGTTCAACGAAACTGCTCATCGAAATGTCCGCGGGAGCGGGTATGGTTATCGGCGACACGTTTGAGGAACTTGCGGAACTTCTCGATGGGATCAATCACCCAGAGCTCGGCATCTGTTTTGACACGGCACATGCGTTCGCGTCTGGCTACGATCTGCGCGACGCGAAAGCGATGAAGGCGACGTTTCAGCAATTCGACAAGCTGATCGGTCTCAACCGTCTCAAGATGAGTCACTGCAATGACTCGAGGGTTGACCTCGGCATGCACAAAGATTGCCATGAGCACTTGGGCGACGGGTATATCGGACTCGATGGATTCAAAGCGATCGTCGCGGCGAAAAAACTTCAGCACGTCGATCTCTACTGCGAGACGGAGCCGCATGGCGTTGCGGAGGACTTGAAAAAATTGAAAAAAATGCGACAAGACCTAACGTGAGGGATACAATCACCACATGAACCTGCCGCTTCCCGTACACATTCTCGAACGGATCGCGTTGGAAGCCATGCGCGCGGGCGAACGCAAGCTCCTCGCGCGTTTCAAAAAACTCACGCCACGCGACATTGGCTATAAAGCCAACCGTGAAATCGTCACGAATGCGGATCGGGCATCGAACAACGCGATCATCAAAATTCTACGACGTCACACGCCGGAATTCGACATCATCTCGGAGGAGTCCGCGCCGCGGCGAAAATCAAATTGCGTGTGGATCCTCGATCCGCTCGATGGGACGACAAACTTCACGGTAGAACTCCCCGTGTGGGGAATCTCACTTGCGTGTGTCTGTAACCATGTCATCGAATTAGGCGTGATCTCGCTACCTGTGCTCGGCGAGCGCTACCTTGCGAAGAAAGGCGCCGGAGCGTGGCGAATCGTTGGAAAGAAAAAAGAGCGTCTCCATGTCTCAAAGACACGCGAGATGCGTGACGCGTTCGGGCTTCTGTGCGCCGGGTATCGAAAAGAAGAAATTCGCCGCGGCGAACGAACGTCATCTCGTCTCGCGCTTGTATCACGATCTGTCCGCCGGCTCGGTGCGGCTGTTGTCGAAGCCATGTGGGTCGCAACCGGCCGCGCGGATTATTCCATTCTCGAAGGCGTTCATCCATGGGACGTCGCGGCAGGAGCGCTGATCGTCACAGAGGCCGGAGGCGACGTCACGACGCCGCACGGCAAACCGTGGACGCTTCACGAACCGAACATCCTTTTTTCAAACCCACATCTCACAAAACAACTGCATCGGCTATTACAATGACATGATTCGTATCACAATCCGCATCATTCCGAACGCTTCCAAGACGGAAATCGTGGAGAGGAACGGGACATTTTGGAAAATCCGCATTGCGGCGCCGCCTATTGATGGCCGCGCAAACAAAGCATTAATCGAATTTTTATCAGAAACATTGAATTGTTCAAAATCACACATTCGCATCATCAAAGGATTCGCCTCGCGCGAAAAAATCATCGAAGTTCCAAATGAATGAATGAATGACCCTCTGAAAAACGATGAGATGCGATGTGCTGGACCGAGGAAACGACGCAGACGTAAAGTATTGTCCCGACGAACCCGCGTAGCGGGTTGTCGGGATCCCGACACGCACAGCGTCGTCGGGAAACATACGTCGAGGAGTTGACGAGGGAAGCACGAGCAGATCGACTTCGGCGAGCTCGCTTCGTCTGAGCTCAGCGTCGAAGACAGTCGAGCCGCGTTTTTCAGAGGGTCCTGAATTAAGTATTTTTGCTCTATAGAGCGAAAATAGCGTGATGTCATTGACAAAAACCTCATTTTGTGGTATAAAATCTCGATTCTTCGATGCCACATTGAGCTCGCAAGAATTCCGTTGCGTCTCGTAATAAGGAGGTTCCAGTGAAAGTTCTCAAACGTCTCCGTGTCGTGGTTCTCGCCCTTCTCACAGTCCTTGCTTTCCTCATCCACTTCCACTTGGTCTTTACCAGGGATGTGGAGCTAATGCGGGCATACGGCTGCAATTGGTTTGTGGTCATCTTCTGCGCGGGGTTACTCATCCCCAGCGCGCTCATGATGCTCACACTCGTCCAAGCAGCTAAGATGCGTCATGGCTGATCGACCAAGATTTTCGCTATACCAGCTGATCACAAATTCATGGGCGCGATGAATCGCGCCCCTACATGCTCAACACGCACCCTCGAGGAAACGCATCTGCGTCCTTCCTCGATCGGGTGCGTTTTCTTTT
>CAYHYU010000083.1:0-2856 GCA_964360885.1 uncultured Gammaproteobacteria bacterium
TGGCAATTCCGCTCGCGCTCATGGGGGTCATTTGCCTTCTGAATTTCGGGCTTCGCTTTCTGCCGAAGAAAGCGTCTGCGGCATCATCCGCACAGACGGCAAGCGCCGCGTCGCCGCTCACCCCGAGCAACGTCACGGCAACGGGGACGCCAGCGGTGGTTCCGTCTGCGTCGTCGATGCCAACTGCGAGTGGCTCGTCTTCGTTGTCGAAGACGGACGCTCTGGTCGGTGGCGCAGGCAAGAATCCTGTGCTTCCGGAATTCTCGAACGCCGACGAACAGAAGGCGCTCGGAGAAGTTCTCGCCGAGTGCGCGCGTCTCGGCGTTCCGTGTGAGTAGGGGGGCGCAATTCGTTGCGTCCTCTGTGCATTCTCTTGACCCACACATCTCTTCGCTTCGCGAAAGGTGTGTGGGTCTTCTATTTTGCGAGATCTGGACAAAAATTCTGCGGCGTGATAGAAAAGAATCATCCTCCCTGAAAGGAAGGTTCGCATGAAGGGAAGAATGCTCTATTTTTTCATCCTCGCAACATCCTCCAGCTGCCATTACTCGGACCGTACCGAGACCCCGTGGTCTGTGCACGAGAACGATTCGTCGA
Source organism: uncultured Gammaproteobacteria bacterium (assembly GCA_964360885.1). Classification (GTDB taxonomy): domain Bacteria; phylum Patescibacteriota; class Patescibacteriia; order 2-12-FULL-60-25; family 2-12-FULL-60-25; genus CAITMG01. The sequence continues at coordinate 598 of CAYHYU010000083.1, forward strand.
TCGGACTCGCATCAGGGACGAAAACCTCGAAGATCACGCCAACGCATTCGAGGTATAACGTCTGCCTTGCGGAGCACGCAGGCAATCCACATGCGGGGTATCTTTGCCAGTGTCTCGACATGGGGATCTCGCCACTCTACGGCTTTTGGCAAAATGGCGTGTTCTACACTTTCTGCTCTTTGTCGATAAAGCGACAAGCAGAAAGTAGCAAGTAGTACGTAGCAAGGCGCCACAAAAAAGCTCTCGTTCGCCACGTGACGCCTCCAGACAAAGGAGGCGTTTTTCATCTACATGAAGCGAAAAATTGCCTACGAATGTATTCGTATATTCGAGTAGATTCGTAATTTCGGACCATCATACTTGACAAAATATCCATTTTATGGTATTCTATTTTGTTGCATTGGGAGTATTTTCCAGGCAGCAGCTTCACAAATGAATCCCGAAAGGGAAGAAAGGAGACGTGCCATGCGTCTTCTCACCATGTGTTTCATCATCTCGTTGCTCATCTCTTTGCTCGTCGTCGGATGTGGCCGAAACCTCACACAGGCGAGCTCGCCATATCACGCGAGCAAACAGGATTGCACGTGGAATCCTGTCAACCAGGACTGCGTGACGATCACGGAGACGAAGTCCTCGGTTGGCGCTTTTGGCGCCGGATACCCAGGAGGGATGGTGCCGATGATGCTGACTGCTGGTCAGCAGGCACTCGTCGCCTACCCCGGTTCGGCCGTTGGTATGGGCGTACCTGTGACGGCTCCGATGCCCGCGAGTCCGCCTGCGAGCTCGGCAGCTTCGTCATCGACGAAGCTGCCGATGGCAGCAGCCAAACTCGCGATCGGCGCGAGCAAAGAGGCGAAGAAGGCAAAGGAGCTCGCGTGTAAGGCGCTCGCGGCGCAGGGAAAAACCGATCCGGGCTGTCCGTCAGCGAAAAAGTGAAGGAGATCATCATGAGTAAGTTCATCGATTCCGTGTTCACCCTCTCTCTCACCCTCCTCGTTGCCGTGTTCATGCTCTGGGGCTGTGCGCCGCAGATCCCGCCCAGCGGCGCTGGGTACGGCTACGGCCAGGGATATGGCGGGGGATACGGCGGCGGACCGTCCGTTGCCTACGCCCCTGCTCCTGGCGGAGCAGGCATGATCGCGGTTCCATCCTCAAGCGGCCTCTTTTGTAGGGCGCCAGAAGGGACGCTCCTCGAGATCGACAACGATTCGGACTACCTCGTGGAGGTTCAGTCCGATCAAGTGGCTCCCTTGAGCTGCGATGGGCCACGGAGTTTGGTCCCCGCGCGCGTCATTCGACGTGATGGGGTCGAGATCACGATTCTCGTGATCCCGGCGTACACGCGGGCAAAGTACGTCTTCCTCGTCTTGAGTGGGGGGATGAGCAACGTCCGTGTGACGTACACGGCGTATCTGAACTTGGGCCCATTCGCTCCGGCACCGGCCTTTAAGTTCACAAAACGTACCTACGAACCGGCGGAGTGGCCGAACGGTATCCATCAGGATATCGCGAGCGGGGATCTTCGCGGGTTCTCGATGCAGAAAGCCGGCACGAACTGTGCGCAAGCGGAGACGAGCATGCGAACGTATGTCGACTGCTGGGACAAGGTTCCGAACGTCGAGCTTCTGCTCGCGGCCGCCCTTTCTCGGTCTTCCGATCGAGTGGAGTCGCTCGCGACGTTGATGGAGAGATACTCCATCTCGGGCAAGAATCTGTAGTCCTTCTTTTAGCGCCTCGACGGGTTCACTCCTGTCGGGGCGCTCTTCTATTTCTATGAGAGGTTCCTACTAAAATTCCCCCGCACGATTGCGGTGGAATTTCCTCCTAATGCGTTATCCCGATGAAAAGATCGAGATTTTTCCCAGCCACGCTGGGTCGCCGCCAAGCATGGGAGCGGCGACGCATTCGGTCGAGAGACCGCGCACGATTCTCTGCAGTCCGCGCGCGGCGTCACGACGAGAATGACGTTGCGCTATTCTTCTCACGCATGAATCTTTGCGTCAAGAGGAGACGGTGGATAACTATTCGTCGAAATCGAATTTCGGCGCGGGCCAAAATCCTGTTTCACGCAGCGTTTTGTCCGCGAGATCCTCGGCATCATCCACCCCCATTCCATCCTCTAGAATGAGCTGGTTGATCATGACCGCGCGGCATTCGTTTTGCGGTTTGAGCGCGCCTTTCTCGTCGTAGCACAGTTTGAGAAGAATTTCTTTCGTGTCCATAGATGCGAAGAGCGTAGAATAGAATTGACCAAATGAC
>CAYHYU010000084.1:0-2784 GCA_964360885.1 uncultured Gammaproteobacteria bacterium
ATCTTCCGCAAATCCTTGCGCGCGACTTTCCTCAAGTATGGAATTGGCATCAGCCGGAAAATGACGGAAGATATTGGGATGAATTTGCGCCGGAGATCATCGGGATGGAAGATGGTTTTGCGGAAGAGATCGCGCCCGGCGTTACGCTCACCGCGCGTCATGTGTATCACGGTTTTGGCCGCCATCCCGCGATGGGATTTCGAATTGAGACGCCCACGGGCGTCATTGCGTATACGGGCGACACGGGCGTCTGCGATACTCTCAAGCTCCTCGCGCAGGATGCGCATCTGCTCATCGCCGACTGTTCGATGCGCGTAGGCCAGGAATACACAGGCGGCTACGGGCATATGGGGCCGAGGCAATGCGCCGAGCTTGCGTTCGCCGCTGGAGTGAAAGAACTCTGGCTCACGCACTACTTCGATTTTGATACGCCGGATGCAATCTTGAACGAGGCGCGGAGCGCCGGTTATTTCGGCAAGATCGTTCTCGCCAACGACGGGATGGTTTGGAAATCCGGCACGTCGTGATATCATGGTCATGATATGCGCATCATCCTTGGTCTCATATTGGTCATCGTCGGTTTCGTCGTCGTGTGGAAGACGCGTACATTCCTCGAGTTTTTTGGCATGAGCTTGTGGGCCGAAACAAAACTCGGCGGGGGCGGCACGTCGCTGCTCTACAAATCCATCGGCATCATCGTCAGCTTCATTGGTTTCATCGTGATGATGAATTTAGGAAATGCGTTTCTTGAGGCGACGCTTGGGTCGTTGTTTCAGTCCAAACAACGATAACGTGGTCTATGTATATCCGCAGCGGCACGGAGCTCATCAATCCGTTCACGTTTCTTGAACGCGTAGGAATTCGCGCTGGGCAGCGCGTCGCTGATTTAGGATGCGGCTCGCTTGGGCACTTTGTGTTTCCTGCCGCGCAGCTTGTGGGCGGAAAGGGCTTTGTCTACGCCGTTGACATTCAAAAACAAACGCTCGAACGCATCGAGCGCCTCGCAAAGGAGCAGCAGTTTTGGAACGTGTATCCCGTATGGTCAGATATCGATGTGTACGGCGCGACGCGTATAGATCCCGCATCGCTCGATCTTACGCTGCTCGTGAACAATTTGTTTCTCTCGCATAATCGTCCTGCGCTCGTGCGTGAAATGGCGCGGCTCACGCGGCCAGGGGGACGTCTCGCGATTGCGGAATGGAAACCGACCGCAAGCCCGCTCGGTCCGCCGACGGACCAGCGCATCGATGCGGAAGAGGCGAAAAAGATTTTGACGAGCCCGTGCTTCACGGCGCTTGACGAGTTCGACGTTGGGCCATATCATTACGGACTTGTCTATGTGCGGACGGATCAGAATGTAGAGTAAAGGAACCTCTGAAAAACGCGATCTGCTCGTGCTTCCCTCGTCAACTCCTCGACGTATGTTTCCCGACGACGCTGTGCGTGTCGGGATCCCGACAACCCGCTACGCGGGTTCGTCGGGACAATACTTTACGTCTGCGTCGTTTCCTCTGTCCAGCACGTCGCATCTCATCGTTTTTCAGAGGTTCATAAGATCGAATTTTTCGTATGACACTTCCTCATCTGCTCACCGCCTCGTTTTGGTTCAGCCAGATCCCGCCGCCGTTTGTTCCCTTTTTTGATCGTGGGATCCTTGTGATCTCGGCTGTGTTCGCCGCCGCCGGTCTTCTCGCATATCTCTTACCTGTGAGAAGTCGGATCAGCGACCGCTTCACGCGAGAGGTCGTGATGGCAGCGGCGAACACTCTCCTGTGGATGGGATGTGTCGGTCTCATCTTGTACGGATTCGCATTTGAACGCGTGCCATACCTCTCGATGCGTCTATTTTGGATTCCGCTCGTGATGTGGTTCGTGTGGCGTGTGTGGAAGCATTGGAAGATGCTTGCCATCGAGATTCCGAGAATTCATCGAGAACGAGCGGAGAGAGAAAAATTTGAGAAATGGTTGCCGAAAAGAAAGCGATGAGAAGTTGATATTTGTCTCGTAACATGGTAGCGGTAGAAGAAGGGGCATGCCTCATGAGAGACGATTGTTCGGTGACTCGGGCGAGGCCCTCGCCGTCGCGTATTTTCTCGCGCGCGGCTTCGCTGTCGTCATGCGTAATTGGAGTTGTCCGCTCGGGGAGATCGATCTCGTGATCGAGAAGGAAGGGACAACGCATTTTGTTGAAGTAAAGACGCGACGTTCGCTTGAGTTCGGATATCCGGAAGAATCCATCACGCCGACGAAGCTTCGAAAGCTCGCGCGCACGATCGAGATGTATCTCAACTACGCGCAACATCCTCCGAAAAGCTATCAGGCGGATGCGCTCGCGATCACGATCCTGCCGAACACGGAGCCAGAGTATCATTACGTGGAGCATATTCTCTAGCAGCAATTTTATTGCTTAACCCAGCAAATTTATTGTATTTTGATGTTCAAGAACTTGACAAGAAATCCATTGTGTGATATACATACGTTATCGTACCTCGTATCCCGTCAACTGACGGAAGACGTGGTATGGCCTCGCAGTAACCGCCAACCCCATCACGGAGGATTTCTCTCGCGGCCAGTAGAGAGTCCTTCAAAGGAGAGTGCACATGGCACGCGCCTCGCCCCGCAGTCGTCACCACGCTCATTCCCGCCTCACAGCCGGCGCCCCGAGGATCAGACGTCGATTTGTCTGAGCCTCGGGCATCTCGAGACCCCCGTCCTGCTACTTCGGACGGGGGTCAACTTATTGATTGCCATACAACAACGCATGGCAGACCCAATAAATTCGGT
>CAYHYU010000085.1:0-2635 GCA_964360885.1 uncultured Gammaproteobacteria bacterium
CTACAAGGCCTGCGACGACATGGTTCTGCTTGAAGACGCATTCATCGATACATGCTTTGCGATGGGAGACGTTCCCGGCCTCGCGGCGAGCCACGTGAAGCAGTACATCCGATACACCGCGGACCGTCGGCTCCACGACCTCGGGCTTGATGCAGTATACAACGTCACGAATCCGTTGAGTTGGCTCGATGTCATGGTGAACGCGAAGGAACACACGAACTTTTTTGAAAATCGCGCCACAGAATATGCCAAGGGCGCGGTTGTGGAGGACTGGGTGTAACGTTCAACTTTTCTCTATGTACCAAACTGTCATTGACGCCTTGTCTCACAATGATCTCGGGGTCGCGCGTGATCTCTTGCTTGAGGATATCCTTCAAAAAACCGCAACGAAGAACAGCTGGGATTGTCCGTATTACACGACCAGTCGGGAGATCCAACAAGCGATCAAGATCGTGCCTGAACGGAACGCATTCATCGCGTATTTCGGTCTTGAGAATTTGCGCGATCGATATTTTTTGCGCGACGCAAACAATGACATCTGCGAAAATCCACAGACATTCTTTGCGCGAGTCGCCACAGGCATGGCGCGCGGCGATCTCGAGCACGCGAAAAAACTCTACGACATCATGAGCATGCAGTGGTTTATCCCGTCATCGCCCACGCTCATGAACATTGGCACGAACCGCGGCCTGCCGATCTCGTGCTTCCTCAACGCCGTACCGGATACGCTGGAAGGAATTTTTGACACGTACCGCGAGAACGCATTTCTTGCGAAGTACGGCGGCGGCATCGGCACGGACTGGTCTGATCTTCGCGGACAAAATGCGCCGCTCAAATCCAGCGGGCTGAAATCGTCGGGCGTGATTCCCTTTTTGAAAATCATGGATTCGGAAACGATCGCGATCTCCCGAAACGGCATCCGACGCGGGGCCGCGGCCGCGTATCTTCGCATTGACCATCCGGACATTCTCGACTTCCTCGAGATGCGCAAAGCAACGGGTGGGGACATGGACCGAAAATGCCTGAACATCAACAACGGTGTCGTCATCACGGATGAGTTTATGCGCGCGGTGGAGGAAGGAAAAAACTACCAACTCATTGATCCGCACTATAAAACGGTCACGCAGGAATTACACGCTGTGGAAATCTGGCGCAAAATTCTTACCATGCGCGCCGAGACGGGAGAGCCCTATCTGATTTTTATTGATACGGTGAATAAATCCATCCCGCCACACCATCGCGAAAAGGGCTTGTTCGTGCGGCAGTCAAATCTCTGCACCGAAATCGTCCTTCCCACAAATGCGGAACGTACCGCGGTGTGTTGTCTGGGAAATTTGAACGTCGAAAAATGGGACGAGTGGAAGGATGATCTCCATGAGATTGCTTTTGTCTGCGTGAAAGCGCTCGACAACAACCTCGAAACATTCTGCGAAATGGCAGATCCGGTCGAGTATAAAAAATCAACTCATTCCGTCAAACAAGAACGGTCAATCGGCCTTGGGATCATGGGATACCATGGGATGCTGATGCAACGCGGCGTTCCGTTCGAAAGCGTGATGGCGCGTACGATCAATAAGGAAATCTTCGAGAAATTCGGGACAGCGGCGCGCGCGGCGTCGGCGCGACTCGGCACGGAACGCGGTTTGCCGCGTGATGGGGGAACGCAACGCAACAGTTACGTGACTTCTATCCAGCCGACAGCGAGCACGGGATTCATTAGCGATTGCACACCATGCATCGAACCCATCACGGGCAATGCATACCTTCAAAAAACACTCTCCGGAAGTTTCCTCGTGAAAAACAAACACCTCGAAAAGCTTCTTACGGCGAAGGGATTCAACACGCCGGAGATGTGGAAACGGATCATCGCGGCAAAAGGGAGCGTTCAACATCTCGACGAGTTGACGGAGGACGAAAAAAAGGTGTTCCGCACGGGCTATGAAATGAACATGCGCGAAGTCGTGCAGCAGGCAGCGGACAGGCAGCCGTACATTGATCAGGCACAATCACTCAACGTGTTCTTCGCGACGCCGATCAGCGGAAAATATCTCAACGACGTCCATCTGCTTGCGTGGAAAACGGGCGTTAAAACGATGTACTATCTCCGCTCCGCCGCGCCAATCGAAGCAGATAGCATCGATATCGCGACACAGAAACGTGATGTCGCGACGGAAGAATGCGCAGTGTGCCAATAATCTCATGACTCTCTGCGTGATCGGTTCGTTGCGCGATAATCAGCGTATGCAGGAAATCGCGAGTGAACTTCGGAGCCGCGGACATCGCGTGATCCTTCCCATTGACGCCTCTGAAGGCCGTATGGTGGAACGGACGACGGCGAAACGCGAATTCATGAAAAGCATGTTTGCAAAAATACAATCGTGCGACTCCGTTCTCGCCGTCAACGACGTTCCGCGCGGTGGCATCGAGGGGTATATTGGTCCGAACACCTTCCTTCAACTCGGGATGGCAATGGCGCTCGAGAAGCCGATGTTCGCGCTCAAAAAATGGGATTATCGTCTGCCATACGCAGAAGAGTTGGATGCGATGGGGATAGGTTTGCTCGACATTCGTCTGCCGTTCTAAAGGAACCTCTGAAAAACGCGGCTCGACTGTCTTCGACGCCGAAGTCGATCTG
>CAYHYU010000086.1:0-2622 GCA_964360885.1 uncultured Gammaproteobacteria bacterium
GAAGCATCGTTCCGGCGGATCTGCGGCTCATCGTCATTCAGGATTTAGAGATCGACGAATCGACGCTCACGGGAGAATCCGAATCCGTGCCGAAGAGCATAGAGGCGATTGCCCGTTCAAAAAAAATGCCCCAAGAACAATCGAATATCGCGTTTCTTGGCACCCACGTCGTGCAAGGATCCGGTGTCGGCGTCGTCACGGCGATCGGAAGAGACACGGAAATAGGACGCACGGCAAAACTCCTCGCGGAATCTGCAGAGGAGACGTCATTTCAGCTCGGCGTACGCGAGTTCGGAAATTTCCTCCTCAAAATCACGATCGGAATGGCCATCATCGTCGTCGTGATCCTCGGACTTCTTCGCGGCCACTGGGGAGAAGCGACGATCTTTGCGCTTGCGCTCGCAGTCGGAATCTCGCCAGAACTGCTCCCCGTGATTGTGACGCTGAACCTTTCGCGTGGCGCGCTGGCGATGAGCAAGAAGCACGTGCTCGTCAAACGGCTCATTGCGATCGAGGATCTCGGCGATGCGGACGTGATGTGCATGGATAAGACAGGAACGCTCACCGAAGGAACGCTCCGTGTTCGTGGATCCGTGGATCCGGATGGTGCGGACTCCCCCGCTCCGCTTGCGCTCGCCGCGCATTGCCTCGACATCAACCCGAAAGGCAAAGCGACGAATCCAGTGGATGAGGCGATTCTCGCCGCAACGACAGAGAAAGTGATGGAATCTGCGCTCACGCAATCGCTGCTCGTGGATCTCATCTCCTTCGATTTCAAACGGAGACGAATGAGCTGCGTCATGGAGAACGGTCACGGCATCCGCTGGCTTATTGCAAAAGGAGCGGCTCGCGAGATGTTGGACGTCTGTACGTCGCGCGCGATGAAGAATGGACGGATTTCGCGGCATCTCACGCATGCGGATCGGGAACGAATACATGCGATGACGGAAGAGATGGGCAGAAACGGCGTACGGCTCATTGCCGTCGCACGAAAACAAATAGGCAATCAGAAAACCTATACGCCAAAAGATGAGCGAGATCTCGAACTTGTTGGATTCATCTCTGTAAGCGACGCGCCAAAAGAAACAGCAAAAGCGGCGCTCGCGGCTCTACGGGAATTACATGTGCGCGTCGTCGTCGTGACAGGCGATGTTCCAGAAATCGCCCAATATGTGGCGAAGCAGCTGAACTTTACCGTGACAGGCGTAATCACAGGTGATGATCTTGAAGAGATGGAGGATCACGAACTTTCACGTGTCGTCGAAACGGCAAATGTGTTCGCGCGCATCACGCCGGAACACAAACTGCGAATTCTGAAGGCGCTCAAGGCCGCGGGACATCGAGTGGGTTTTTTGGGTGACGGCGTCAATGATGCTCCGGCGCTTCATGCCGCGGACGTCGGGATCTCTTTCGATGCCGCGGTGGATGTCGCAAAAGAAGCTGCAAGCGTCATCCTTCTTCAAAAAAATCTCTCCGTGCTTGCGGACGGCATCCGCGAAGGACGAAGAACGTTTGTGAATACTCGAACGTATATTCGGACGACGATCAGCTCGAACTTTGGGAATATGTTGTCTGTAGCTGGCGCGGCGGTGTTCCTTCCGTTCATCCCTCTGCTCCCCATCCAAATTCTTCTCTTGAATGTACTTTCAGATATTCCGATGCTCACAATTCCAACGGACAATGTCACGACAGAAGATATCGCGTTTCCCAAACGATGGGATGTGCGGAGTTTGTCGCATTACATGTATTTTTTCGGAACGATTTCAAGCGTGGCGGACTATGCGACCTTCGCCATCCTTCTCATGGCTGCACAATCGAATCAACTGCTGTTCCGAAGCGGATTATTTATCGAATCCATGCTCACCGAGGTCGTCGTGATCTTCCTGTTGCGCTCAAAGCGTTTTTCGTTCGCACATCCGCCGAGCAGGGCGCTTCTTCTCTCGTCGCTGGGCATCATTTTCGTGACACTCTATGCCATCGAAACAAAACTCGGCATGGCATTCGAACTCGCGCCGATTGGTTTGCCCCTCCTCGGTGCGATCGTGCTCGTCGTTCTTGGCTATGCGCTTTTGACGGAAATCGGGAAATTGGCGTACGACAAATGGTGGCCGGAACAAGAAAACCCATCATTCGCCAAAATCATCCATGCGTTGACGTGACAGATGACTCTATTTTTTTCACGTGCTGTAAAAATTCGACGCGAATTCGTTCGACGGATTTCATAAATGATTTTTGCACGGCGCGAATGCCACGGCTTCCGTATCCGCAGTACGGTTCCGACATGGCGGACCACACGAGCGCGAGTTTTTCTCTGTAGATCTTTGCGGCGGCCACGTGCCCTCCGAATTGCTTGATATCCTTCTCCATCTGTTTCACGACCGCCGCATTCCGTGCGATCATGCTTTTTGTTAGACAACGCGATGTCGGATGAGCGAAATTCCGCTCGTCCTTCCCCTGAATCGCCTTCTTATTCTTCACATCCTTCGCCTCAAGTGTCAGAGGCATTGAAATAGTTGACAACACAGCAAAAAATGCTCCACTTGCAATGATACGAATACAACGCCTAAAGATTGTGCGCATAACTTTCAAAATAACACATTTTGGTCGTACATGGCAAGCGGC
>CAYHYU010000087.1:0-2521 GCA_964360885.1 uncultured Gammaproteobacteria bacterium
CGCGAGAAACGGAATTGCAGTGCCTGCCGCGAGCGCAGGAAGCGCCGCGCGTGGGGGGAGATTCTGTCGCCGCAAAGCGACGAATGTGCCTGCGAGCAGACCCGCGAGAACGATAAGCGACGGGAGCAACCCATAAAACGCCGCGCGAGCGACAAGCGTAAGCGGGAGAAGAACGTCTCCGGCGCCGAGGAACGCGACGTTTTTCCGTATCGCGTCGTGAACGGCCATTCGAAGATCCGCGAAACGAGAGGGCACAAGCGTGCATGGGACGATCCCGCTCGAGGCGAGTGAATGTGCGAGCGTTGCGATCGGATCGCCCGGAGGTCCCACGACCATATCATACACCGTAAAACAAACCAAGACGGCGAGGAGCAGCTCGGGCGAAAGCCAGTCGGCGACATTGATCGCAGCGCCTGCGGCGCCGACGAGAGAAAACAGATCGTGCATCCACACGCGACGAAAAAAAATCGATCCGAGGGTGAGTCCTGCTGCGGCGAGAAGCGCGATCGCGGGGGGGAGGACCAAAAACGCAGCGAACCATACGCCGAGAAAAAGCATTGCCGTGAAGAGAATTTCCAAGAGCGCGCGGCTGCGGAAGCGACGAAAAAAACCAAGCGCGAGCGTCATGCCCACGGCCACGAGAAACGCATACTGCCACGCAACGATCATCCGTAAACGCTCCGCCGGAAGAAATTGCTTCGCGAGCGTCACGAGTAAGATCGTCAGCGCTCCAGCGAGAAGGAAGATCGCACAAAGAAAAAAACGCTGTTTCATGCACAGTAAGGATACCTAAAAAGAACACGCCCCGACAGGAGCACATATTGAGGTTTTTGTCAACCAAACGTTACTATTTTCGCTTGATTGAGCAAGAAAAAAGACGATCGGTCTAATACGCGTCGTATTGCCGCATCGTGAGTTGCGATTCGACTTGTTTGACGGTCTCGATGACGACGGAGACGATGATGAGAAGCGATGTGCCTCCGATGGCGAGCGCTTGCGAGCCGCCAGCGCTCGCCATCGCAATCGGGAGCACGGCAATGATGCCGAGAAAAAACGCGCCGACGATATTCAGGCGATTGATGATGGATTGAAGATATTCTGCGGTCGGCTTCCCGGGCCGGATACCCGGGATGAAACCGCCCTGCTTTTGGAGATTTTCCGCGATCTGTTCCGGATGAAACACGACCGCCGTGTAGAAGAACGTGAACAGCACGACAAGCACGAAATACGCGATGCCGTAGAACGTTTGGTTCTGGACGAGCTGAATGATCCATTGCGCCGCGGCGGCGAGAAACGCTGTTTTCGCGTTCACAAAAAATTGCGCAAGGACGGACGGGAACAGAAGCATCGAAATCGCAAAAATAATCGGGATCACGCCGGCCATATTCACGCGCAGCGGAAGGTGCGTCGCAACGCCGCCTGTCGCGCCGCCTGCGCGAATCTGCCGCGCGTACTGCACGGGAATGTTTCGCTGGCCTTCGGTGATGAATACAACGCCAACAACGGTGATGATGCCGATTGCGCCGTACGTAAGATACGTGATGAACTGCGATGAGTCGTAGGTGACGAGCAATTGGCCCACCGATTCAGGCAAGCTCGCGAGAATGCCGGCCATGATGAGAAGCGAAATGCCGTTGCCGACTTTTTTCTCCGAGATAAGTTCGCCGATCCACATGAGAAACACCGTGCCGGCCGTGACGGTCACAATGAGCGTCAGGATGTGAAGCGGATCCGTATTCGTCAGCACCTGAAACTGCGATTGACGGAGAAGCTGAATAAGGCCGAACGATTGGATGATGGCAAGCGGCACCGTGAGGAGCCGTGTCCACTGGTTGATGCGCTGCTGGCCTTTCTCCCCTTCCTTCCGGATTTCCTCAAACTGCGGGATGATCATGGCGAGCAACTGAAAAATAATCGATGCGGTGATATACGGCGCGACGCCAAGCGCGACAACCGCGAAATTGCGAATCGTCCCACCGGAAAACAAATTGAATAAACCGAGCACCTGATTCGACTGAAAATATCGTTGGAGCGCGACGAGATCAATGCCCGGTAACGGGATGTGGGCGATGAACCGAAACAAGACCATCATGACAAGCACGAACAGGAGTCCGTTTCGAACTTCTTTCACGCGCCAGATGGAGAGAAATTTTTCCCACATAGTAAGGTTTGTGGCTAGGATGCCTTTTTGTGTACGCTCCCGCCGGCTTTTTCGATCGCGGCTTTCGCGGAACGTGAGACGGCGAGTCCAGAAAGCGTAAGCGCAGTCAAAATCTTTTCCGCGCCCACGATCTTTGCGGCGGTGAACGTGTTCGGTACGAGGCGCTTCGACTTCAAAGCGCGAAGATCGATTTTTTCGCCTGCCGTGAATCGCATCGCGAGATTCGCGAGCGTGACCGTCGCGACTTTTGGATATCGACTTTTGAATCCGCGAAGTTTTGGGATTTGGAGAAGCATTTGCTTCATTCCCTTCAGCTTCAGACCTTTGCGGCCTCCCGTGCGGGCGCGTTGTCCTTTCGTC
>CAYHYU010000088.1:0-2459 GCA_964360885.1 uncultured Gammaproteobacteria bacterium
AAGGCGAAATCCATCGTTCCTTCGTTCGGACGGATATATTTCGCGGTTTCTTGGACGCGCAACTTCAAATCATTCACGAAAATTTTTTCGAACTTTTCGCGTTCGATGGGGTTGTGTTCCTCTACGATTCGATTGTAATTTTCAAGCGAAAATTTCGAGTCCACGGGAACGATCTTGTCTTTCACGAACACCGCCGCATCCACGATCTCACCGTCTGCAAATTTGTACTGCATCTCGTATCCGTCAGGCGGTAAAATGTTTTTTAAAAGCGTTTCAAGATAGTATTCGCCGAGAATCCCTCTCTGTTTTGGATTCTTCAGCATGTCTTGCAGATTTTGAAGCTGCGCCGTCACGTCGAGCACCTGCTTTGCCGTCTCTTCCATTCTCGTCAATTTTTCCGTTACGTCGCGTACGACCCCGGTCGACGCGGCGAACTGCTGCCGGATCGCCTGATGCGTTTCCCCCATCCGGTCGCCGATCTCTTTTTGGAGCTGGGCGATTTGGTTTTGGAGAAGCGAGATCGCAGTCCCCTCCCCTTCCCGCGGCGCGCCAATCTTGCTCACCTTGATCACAAGCCAAATCATAGCAGCGATCAGGATCGCGACGAGGAGAACGAGGAGCAGTTGGAGATTCATACGTGTCATCGTGCCATGTTTGACCGTTTTGCTCAAGATTCATCATCTCTCGACGACCTTGGTTTTACACCGCAGCTCGCAATGTCTCGAATGTCGTTTGTACGCTTAAGTTGTCGCCTTCGATGATGTTGATCCGGGAAGCGCCGAACTCTTCTTTCAATCCTCGGATGAACTCATCAGCCCAAGACGGCGTCAAAACTTGGACACTTGAAAAATCCAATTCAATTGCTTCTGAACCGTCTTTTGGAATGTTATATGCTCGCGCACTCAAAAACGCGTCACGCCCCGCCGGACGCGAGATCAGAGTTTTTCCAAATTTGCTGATATCAATTCTCATAGTTTCGACAAGCTTATAGTGGTTTTCGAACGACTAGGTCAACATACGTTCCACCGACTTCAGGCCGTGTATCGCCAATATACTCAGAAATATTCATTACGTCTATCTGATGTATCTGGTCTTATGCACAGACTATCGGACGTTAGAACTCTTCTGACTCAAACGAGACAATATTCTGACCGAGTATAGACAATGGGATTTGACTAAAAATATCTGAAACATTATATTTATTCAAAATATGCCTGAATTCATGAATAAGCCCCCCTCATGAGAAAGTGATAGTGAGAAGAAGCGATTGGTTGCATTGTTACGTGCAGATGTGCAAAAGTTCTCAGATTGGTGGAAGCGTCATATTGAGGATCACGGCCCACAGGAGTCGACTTTCGTAGGTCTCGTTTTGTTCATGTGAATCTAGAAGGGGGTGGAAGGACTTGGGACATGTAAGTTTGTTAATGCTGAAATGGATAAAAAGACGAAGGAGATCGTGCTGAATGCTGTTGCTAGCAGCATTCAGGATGTTTAGGAGGATTCCCCCGAAAGTCTCCCATGGCCCTCATGTATTTGTAAAGTTATTTTTCGCTCACTATCCTAATCTTATGCAAGATGACTTTAACCGAGACGATCCCGTTGACGAGGCGAATGAAGAACTTCCTCCCGGAATGCACATCGTTGACGATGACGAGAAAGCAGACGAACTCGAAGACGAAAAAAATCCAAAAGAAGATCTCGACCCGCCGTTGAATCTCAACGAGGAATACGCGGAGGAGGCGCCGGACGCGCTCTAAATTCTTCACGACGCTCTTCCCCCTTGGTTTGAAGCGTTTGGCTCACGTTTTGCCAGACGAAGCTTAGTGAAAGAGCGATCGTAACCCACCATGCGAGCGATGCGATTGCCCAGTGGCGAAGATAGGTAGCGCAGTATGCGAATCCAGCGCCGAAACCGAACACCGGGAGGGCGATCCCCATGACCCAATCATTGCGATCCATGGCGGATAGATTCGTGTTTCGTCCGATGTGCAAGAGAGCGGCAAGGCGGAGAAGAAGAGGGAAAAACGTCAACGCCGTGAGAAAGATCACGAACCGTGGCGTGCCGATTGAGAACAGGATGTCTGTCAAGGACGTTGCCTCGGCTTTTGAAAGCACGGAGCGTACGACCCATGGAAGCGAGACAAAAAAACCAAACAGTGGCGTGAAGAGAAGCCAAAACGCCCAACGCTTCCACACATACCAGTACCACACGGCCGCGCTCGGGTTCACAAACATGGAGCCGACCCACAGAACGCGTTGCCTCGCGGACGATTTTGGCGTGGAACCGGCATGGAGCATTGCCCAGATCCAAAACACGCCATACGTTGCAAGGGAACCGCCAAATAACAGATAGGCAATGATTGTTTTTGTGATCATGTTTAGGAACCTCTAAAAAACGATGAGATACGACGTGCTGGACCGAGGAAACGACGCAGACGTAAAGTATTGTCCCGACGAAC
>CAYHYU010000089.1:0-2433 GCA_964360885.1 uncultured Gammaproteobacteria bacterium
ATCCGTGAAATGCTATGAGCCGTCAATCTCAATGCCCAAAAGACAATCCGGGCAATAAAAATCCAACACAAACTGATCTACGCTGAACTGTCTGACAAAACGAAATCCGTTCAGTTTCCTATTCCGTAATCGTTTCCAAAGAATAGCCTCTTCCGGAGTCTGCTGACGGCGAAGTACTCTCCGCGTTCCTTTCAATAAAGAATTGTTAAAGATGGTGTCCATGTTCAATCTTTCCCCCTCTCTTGTTTCAAGAGAGGGGCAGGGGGTGAGTTATTCCTTATTCAACTCCGCTCGCACATCCTTTTTCTCCGCGATCATCCGAAGCTCGGCTTCAATAAAACGATCGAGATCGCCGTCGAGTACCGCATCTGGATCGGATGTTTCGACGTCGGTGCGATGATCTTTCACCATCTTGTACGGATGGAGCACATACGAGCGGATTTGATTCCCCCACTCCGCGCTGTGAAATTCACCACGGAGTTGTTGCTTCTCCTGTTGCAATGCTTCTTCTTTCTTCTTCAAGAGTTTCGCTTTCAAAATTTTCATCGCCGTCTCTTTGTTCTGCGTCTGCGAACGCTCATTCTGGCATGACACCGTGATCTTCGTCGGCAGGTGAACGATGCGCACGGCCGAGTACGTCGTATTGACGGATTGTCCGCCCTTCCCTCCGGACATAAACGTATCGATGCGCAGATCCTCGGGCTTGATCTCGACCACAATCGACTCATCGAATTCCGGCAGAATTTCCACGAGCGCAAAGGACGTTTGGCGCAACGCATCCGCGTTGAACGGCGACTGGCGAACGAGGCGATGGACGCCTGCCTCGCCTTTCAGATACCCATAGGCATGCCGACCGTCGACGAAAAACATCACGGATTTGATCCCCGCTTCCGTACCACGACTTTCATCGACAAGGCGCACCTTCCATCCTTTGTGCTCCGCATACCGGAAGTACATCCGCATGAGCATTTCAGCCCAGTCCTGCGCGTCCGTGCCGCCTGCGCCCGCATGGATCGAAAGGACGGCGTTTGAGGCATCATGCGGTTCGCCGAGGAGCATCGCAAATTCCATGAATTGATACTGCTGTTCAAGCTCCGCGAGACGCTTTTCCACGTCTTCGCGAACGGATTCGTCGCCTTCCTCCGCAGATGCGACAAACTCAACGAGTTCCTCAAGATCGCGGCGAAGCGCTGTCCACGCATCGTATTCTTTCCGGAGCTCCACAAGTTTTTGCGACTCACGTCGCGCGCGATCCGGATCAGACCAAAAATCCGGCGCAGAGGATTCCGCCTCAAGCGCCGCGATTTCTTCTCGCCGCGCGTCCAACGCTAAAATCCGCCACGCCTCGACGAGGCGGACCCGGAGATCGTCCATGCGCTTCAAGAGATCTTTCATCATGCGCGTTCAGGATGACAACGAACGACAAAAAAGGCAAATCTATCCCCATCCATCCACCGCAAAACGTTATTTCACGCGTTCTGGGTACATTTTTCGAAAAACCTCGACAGTATCTTTGGCTACGCTCTCTGCATGTTGCGCAAGCGATTCGACAACTGTAGCGTTCGGAGCATACGTTGCCGTGATCGCTCCGGCTGCCGCTGTCATGCCATATCCATACACGATCGCGCCGCCGGATCGGAGACGGTTGACCATGTTATGCGCCTGATGGACATCATCGGATCCGCCGTCTAAACAAACTGGCACAAATTCGATGGGTGGCTTTTCGTGCGCCGCATGCGTTTTCTTTTTCCATGCTTCGCGCTCTTGCAGAATCCGTTGTTCGATCAAATGAAGCCCTGCGTGATCCGGTGTTCCTCCCGTTGGATATGCATGAACCGCGTCATATAACGCAACTTGCTCCTTCGGCCCCCAACGATCGGTGAGCGGCAAATCAACGCTCGCATCTCCGTGAATGCTCACGATTTGAAGACGGATCGGTAGGGGCGCTTCCAGATCCCCTGCGGATTGGCGCGACTCAAACGCGCATTGCATGAGCGTATCGGCATAGAGCAGGGCAAAATCGCGTTGAAGATCGGCCTTGACCTGCCCGCTTACCGGATCCGATTCGGCCATTGATCTTGAAAGATCCAGAAGCAGATAGATATCCAAACCGCCGAACAAGTCCTCGCGTTGCTCCGTGCGGTGTATGCGTTCGTATCCGCCCGGGTCGCGTTCTCCTGCGGTGATATCAAGATGCGCGATCACTGGATCCATGAGCTCATCGCCCTCGCTCCGGCGCACAGGCCCTTGATATTCTTCGCGTTCCGCAAGACGGCTTGTCACGAGCTTTTTCAACTCCCGTATTATCTTCTCGCCGAGCCGCTCGCCATTTGCGTCTTTCATCTCACGAACGCGCCGCAAGGCCTCGCGCACCAACGCGGCTTTCTCTGGCGTACATCCCGCCTCTTCCGCAAATTCTTGATTCGTTGCTTC
>CAYHYU010000090.1:0-2260 GCA_964360885.1 uncultured Gammaproteobacteria bacterium
ACTCTTGACCTCTTCCATGCCATGGAAGCGCTCTACCAGCTGAGCTAAGGGCCCGCCGCGCGCGATCTTTGATCACGTGGCGAGAAGCGTGTCACGACATGCGAGTCGCGTCAATGCACCTCCCTTGAATTCACCGCCAGTGCAACGCGATCGCGCACAATCCCATGCCGGCGATCGAGACGCTTCAAGATCGCATGCAGTTCGCGCACATAATGGACCTGCACAAGCGCATCATCATCGAGCGCTTCATCTGGAACTGCATGCCATCGTTCCGTTTCGCGTGTCGCGTCACGGATCGCAGAAAGAAGATGTCCCACGTCGACGATAGGAAGCGGTTCGTATGTCTCACTGATGATCTTCTGCGGAGGAGATCCGCGTCCATCTTCTTCTGTGACGAACAGAATGGCATTGTCATCCGCATCCTCGTGAGTCGGTCGTGGAGGCCGTTCGGCTCCTCGCGTTACGAGCTCGGACGCAACGATCTCCATCCGAACGGAAGGATGGTCCGCGTGGAGCGCCCCGTTTTCCTCACGAAATGTCCATTCATCGAGTTCCTGCTCGAGCTCGCGCGTGCTTCTCGCCGTCGCGTCGAGCCGACGCAGCGCCCGCCGAAGCGAATCCTGCTCCGCGCGAAGCAGATCAGCTCCATGCGCGAATTCGTTCGAAGAAAGTTCGCGCGCCTGATGCGCAAGCGTTTCGAGGCGCTCATGAAATACCCGAAACAGCCGCTCGATCTCATCCGCGAGCGCATGCTGTTCTTGTATAAGTTCTTCTGTCACGTTCGATCTATCCGAATCCGTGCCGTCACCGGCATACCATCGACGAATTGCGGATCGGAAACTCATACATCGTCCTGTCAAGCATTTCTCTCCCATGAGAGGCATTAAAGCTTCATGCTATTGCGCGATGGAGGCCCATGGATTCCTTCTGTGATGGGTTCTGGAAGATTGGCATTCGACCGTCGCGTTTCTGTGCGTTGCCGCTGGAGCTTCGTGAGCCGATCCGACACGCTCGCGGTGTCCGGGAATGCGCGCAAGAGCACTTGAACCTGTGCGATCGCGTCATCAATGCGGCCAAATTCCTCATAGATACTCGACAGGTACCATCGCGCATTCGCATGCGTCGGTTCGATGGCGAGAATTTGCTCGAGAAGCCGCTGCGCGCGATCCTTCTCGTTATTACGATAATAGAGAATCGCGAGCTGAAAACCAACGCCTGTGTCGCGATTGTTCACGGTGAGCACCTGTTCGAGCTTCATGATCGCATCCTTCACCTGCCCTTTGCGTTCATACAGAATGCCGAGATTATAATGCGCGGGCGCATAATCTGCTTTGAGCTGGATCGCCTGATTGAGCTCTCCCGCAGCTGCATCAAGCTCGATTTTCATATGCGCATCCGCGTCCGCTCGGACCTTTTCGTCTTTGGACGAGAGCAGCGTTCGATACGCATCGGCACGGGAGATGTGAAGCTTGCCGATTTCATTGTAAAAGATAGGGTTGTTCGGTTCACGCTTCAGCGCTTCTTGAAATGTTTTGATCGCGAATTCATCCGAACCGCGAGTGAACGGCGCGATCGTTTGGTAGATGCTGGCAAGATTGGACCAGTTCTCCACGTAGGCGGGAGAAATTTCCGTTGCCTTCTTGGCCGTGTCGATTGCTGCGACAACCAACGTGTTCATTTGACGGCCTTTGTCTGGATGCGTGCTCTCGAGGACTTGCCCTGATCGGATGAGATAGGCCTGGGAGAGGTTACGATAATAGACATCGTTCAGACGATTGAGCGAGATCGCGACATTGAAGCTATCAATGGATTTTTGAATGGGCTGACCTGCGCGGAATGCAGACATCGCAGCAGCGTATTTCACTTCAGCCGCCAGCCGTTGACTTGAAAGCCACATGACTGTGACCACGCTGACGGCAACAACAAAAAAACTCACAGGGAGTATCTTGGAGATCGTTCGATATGACTCGCTAGACCACGAAAAGACCTTTGGTGTCTGTTGCGAAAGAAGAAGGGCAAGAAAAAACCAAAAGGCAAAATGATGGACAAACGCATAGTTGAAGAAGAAACCGATCCATGCACTGGTGACCCATCCGATGAAGAGGACTCCCTTCGTCTGCCAAGGATCCTCTTGTTTTTGTCGCAAAAGCCCTCGTATGTTCTCGACGAACGTCGAGAAAAGCACAAGAAGCCACAAGGATACGCCGACAATTCCCGCCATTCCAATGAGCGTAAAAAAAGTTGAAAACCCGTTCTCAAA
>CAYHYU010000091.1:0-2230 GCA_964360885.1 uncultured Gammaproteobacteria bacterium
GCGCTGCCGCCCTACGGCATCGATTTCGTCGATGAAGACGATGCATGGTGCTGTTTTCTTCGCTTTCGCAAACAGATCACGGACGCGCGATGCGCCCACGCCGACGAACATCTCGACGAATTCGGAGCCGCTGATATGAAAGAATGGAACACCCGCTTCGCCCGCCACAGCGCGCGCAAGCAGCGTTTTGCCGGTTCCCGGCGATCCCATGAGGAGAACGCCTTTTGGGATTTTTGCTCCAAGGGCAATGAATTTTTCCGGGTTTTTTAGAAATTCAACGATCTCCGTCAATTCTTCTTTCGCTTCTTTCACACCCGCGACATCAGAGAACGTGACGGTGCTTTTCGCGTCTTTTTGGATCTCACGCGCTCCCGATTGTCCGAACATGAGCGCTCGGTTGTTCTGCCCCTGCACTTGGCGTAGGAAGAACCACATAAACCCAAAGACGATGAGAAATGGAAGGACGTTCGGGAGGATCACACCGGTCCAATACGCCCAGCCAGACGCCTCCTTCACTTCGATCGGAACCGCGCGTATTTTGTCCGCATCCACGCCGTACGCCTTGAAAAGCGTCGGCAGCGATTCGGTTTGTTCTTTCGACGCCTCGATTTTCGTCCCGTCTTCGCGCGTCGCCTCGATTCGTGAGCCGCGGAGGACAATCGACTTGACCTTCCCATTCTGCACGTCTCGTGCGATCGCCGTCACGTCCGTCGTTTTTGTCGAGTCGAGATTGATGGCGGCGAGCACTGTTCCGACAACGCCAAGCGCAAGGAGGAACAGGAGGATATTTTTGAGCGTGGGATTCATAGATCTTACGCCGCGGCTTTTTCTTCTTCTTTTGCTTTCCGGAGCGAGAGTCCGAGGCGGTGATTTTCCGGGTCGATCATCACGATGCGGAAATCAAATTCATCTCCGACACGCGCGATCTCGTTGACGTCCTTCACGGGTTTATTTGAGAGTTCGCTGATGTGCGCGAGTCCGTGGATATCTGGATCGAGTTCTACAAAGAGTCCGAAGGGATTGATCTTCAGTACTCGGCCCATCACGAGCTGGCCGACCTTGAATCGATCGCCGACCTTCTTCCACGGGTCTTCCACGAGTTTTTTCATTGAGAGAAAGATTTTGGACCCTTCGAGGTTGATGATCTGCGCGCGCACGTGGTCACCGACTTTGAGGACGTCGCGCGGATGATCGATGCGCTGCCATGCAATCTCCGAGATGTGCACGAGTCCTTCGAGGTTCGTATCAAACCGAACGAACGCGCCGAAATCCGTGACGGCTGTCACGTCGCCTTCGACCGTATCGCCGATCTTGTACTTTGACAGCACGTTTTCCTGCCTCGTTTCCCACACGGCCTTCTCCGAGACGATGAGCTTGCTCGCTTCCAGATTCACGTCGATGACCTTGACGTCAAGCTGATTGCCGACGAGGGTTTTGAGCTTCTCAAGAATTTTAAGCTTCTCGCCGCCCGCGACACGCGGATAGTTTTCCGGGGACAGTTGCGAGACAGGAAGGAATCCCGCAACGCCTTCGAGGCGCACAAGAAGACCCCCCTTGTTCGCTTCAAGGACTTTGACGGACACGACGGTGTTTTGCGCGAGGAGTTCGCGGAGCTTGTCCCATGCTTTTTTCCTGTCCGCGCCTTTGCAGGAGAGTTCGAGCTCGCCGAATTCGTTATCGAGATCGATCACCGTCGCTTCGATTTCGTCGCCTAGAGTGAGATGAAGGTTTGCATCCAGTTCCGGTCCGCGTACGATGCCGACTGCAACGCCGTCGATATCCACGCGCACTTCATTGCGGCCGACCGCAACGACCGTTCCTTTCACGGCATCTCCGATTTTCGGGAAGGTGATCGCGGATTCGTTATTTTGAAAGAATGTCTCAAGTTCCGTTGCTGCCGGTTTTTGCGCCGTCGCTGTTGCCATAGAGTACAGGATGAGGATGAAGAATTAGATGGAAAATACATGTAGGGCGACTATAGAGGAAACGATTCCATTTGGCAAGGTGGCCACGTTTCGCTTATGGAACCTCTGAAAAACGCGGCTCGACTGTCTTCGACGCTGAAGTCGATCTGCTCGTGCTTCCCTCGTCAACTCCTCGACGTATGTTTCCCGACGACGCTGTGCGTGTCGGGATCCCGACAACCCGCTACGCGGGTTCGTCGGGACAATACTTTACGTCTGCGTCGTTTCCTCTGTCCAGCACGTCGCACCTGCCCGCCAATCCCGAT
>CAYHYU010000092.1:0-2214 GCA_964360885.1 uncultured Gammaproteobacteria bacterium
TCCTTTAGAGACTGACCTGTCTCATTTGGGGATCATGTACGGATTGGAAAAGACTCCCCCCTCGCGATCCTCTCCCGCATTCACGTGTCAAACCCCGCTCGCCGTGTGACCAAGAAGAACGTACAATGCAACGCCACCCATAAGAATGGCGGCGAGGAACGCGTGAAAAATAAAACGCAGCTCGCGGACGATGACTTCCTTGGCTGGCGGTTCACTTCCATGAAAAAGCGAGAGAATGAAAATCATCACTGCCGCGACCGCGGATATGAGACACCACAAGCAAAACGCCCTGATGTCGAGCCATTGCATGAGTGTGAGGAATGCCGACTCAACGAGGCCTGCCGTTCCGGCGACAAGGATCGCGAGGCGCCACGTGCGCGGACGCACGTGAGGCGCATAGGCATGCGTCGCGAGAAGAAAAATAATCGCGAGATAAAACACGACCCCAAGCGCGGGTCGCGGAATGTGGAACGTGTATGCCCATCGTGACGCGCGGACGAGGTCACATCCTGCGCTTGCGCCGCACACGATCGGCTTTCCAGAAATGTACGTACCCAGAAGATACACAGATGCGAAGAGTCCGACGAGCGATGCGAGAAGCATCACGCGATGGATCATCCGCAGCGTCTCGCCGTTCACGCGAATCCCATCACGGTGCGGCCGTGCTTCTACCTCTGTCCGTTGCATGTGTTCGGATTCCATAGTCCACGTTGGGCGCGTTTCGCCTCTTCTTGCGATTTTCTCAACTCACGTTTGCGCGCGGCATGAAGTGGAAATGACAGGTACGCGTATGCATAACCCTCACGCACCATCGCGAGATTGACATCCGTGCCATCCGCGAGAAACACGTTACGAAGCAATCGATCATATTTGTCACGCTCGTCGGCTTCGAGATCAGCCGCGAGCGTGATGCGTTTGCCCTCCACGAGAGCACGCATGTATGCCGATGCCTCTTTCCCGAAACACTCGACAATTCTGCGCGGATCAACCGTCTCCGGTGTATTGATACCGAGGAGTCGAACGTATTTCTCCCCTTCGTTGCCATCGATCCTCACGACAAGCGTATCACCATCGACAGCTCGAGTGACAAATGCCTGTGTCCGCATCGTCGACGATGCGGCAAAAGCTGTTGTTGGTCCGAGCGAATGGCGACGTGTGTCGGAACGAGTTGAGGAACCAGAAGGGAACCACTGGAATGATCGTTGCGAGAGGGCCATCCCCATTGAAAGAAACGCGACCCCGACGAGCACTCCGATGAGCCGTCGTCTCATATCACACGTTGACGATCCACCCGACTTTGACAACGCCGTTTTCGACGGCAACGCGATAGCAATCGAGATGATGGCCATTCGGCGATTGTCCGGTTTCAACGTCAAACGACCATCCATGCCACGGACAATGGAGACGACCCTCCGTGACCGTGCCGCATGATAACGGACCGCCCATGTGCGGACAAATGCTATTCACGGCGAAAAAACGATCGCCTAACCGCACGACCGTCATAGGTTTTTTATGGACTTTCACTTCTCGCGCCTGACCATCTGCCCATTCTTCGACACGGCCAACCTCGACGAGATTTTGCGGCCCTTCCGCTGCATATGGATGTGCCATACTCTATTGCTACCATACATACGCATGATCGAAAAGCCACATTCTTCCACAGACGATGCCGCCGAAGCAGCGATCTTCGCCGCGGAGCTTGGAAAAGTTCCAGAAATCGACCTCCATGGCATGACACAAAACGTCGCACTCTCCGAGCTTGAGGCATTTTTTCATTCCGAACTTTTCACAGGCACGGAGGTGATCAAAATCATCCATGGACGTGGGGATCAAATTCTCCGAAATGCGATCTATAGATGGCTTCGTGAACCGGAGCAGAGCGATCTGATCGTAAAATTTCGCGATTCACAGAACCCCGCGCAGCAAGGAGCCGTAACGTACGTCGCGCTTCATCGACTTCGATCGTAACGTGATTCATCGCGCCGCGCTGGATTCGTTGACGAATATGCAAGAATTCCGTATGCTCACGACGCATGTGTCATCTCAATTGCGTGCGGCATTCGGGGATCGTCTAATGGTAGGACAGCGGCCTTTGAAGCCGTGAATCATGGTTCGAATCCATGTCCCCGAGCCACAGTGGAGGATGCGAGTTTTCCTCCCCCGCCACGGCGGGGTCGGCAGGCAATATCAGTTTTGAGGGCGGAAGAGGATGGT
>CAYHYU010000093.1:0-2200 GCA_964360885.1 uncultured Gammaproteobacteria bacterium
TCAAGAGACACGGTGGCGGTACCGGCCTGACCCAGCTCTTTCTCGACCGTGCGTATTCCAGGCTCAAGCAGAAAAGTTTTGTCGATTTTGCCGTCGCGGCGCAGAGTGGAGAGCGTCGCATAGACGTGCTGTTGGACGTATTGGTTTCCAAGCTGGTAGCGCTTTCTGACATCCTCGGGCATGTGTTCAAGAACGCCATCAAGCACAATCAACTCGCCCTTTGCGATTGCATTGCAGTTTCTCTTGCCTGTATTGAAGTACACGGTGACTGATCCTTGCCCCCATTGGTAGTTTGTGCCCGGACCGTACATCTCTGAAACGAATTTTTGTAGTTCCACCTCTTCAAATCCGTTTACGAACTTTGTACGATATTCTTCAATTCGTTGATCTGCTTTTTTGCGCGCCGCATCCACCTCCGCGCGTGGGACGCCATTCAATTCCTCAAGGTGGAAATACAGGTCGCGAAATGAAACAGGTTGGCCTGATTCAAGTTGCTTGCGCGCCTCGCCCTTAAACGCATCCAGCTTTTTTCCATCTCTCGCTTTTCCGCGTTCGGCAACTCGCTTCTCGACCTGGATTCGTTCTGCTTTTGATTGCGGATACAAAATGCGTCCGTCCCATACCCCGAGCTGTGAAATGGCGGCTTTGATATAGGGAATGGCTTTATCGGCATACAATAACGGCACATGAAGACCCGTGGCGACAAACAACGCTTGAAGAAAACGGTTGTTTTTTAATTGTTCGCCCAAACGATCGACGTGTCCATGCGCTTTTTTCACGGCATCCAAAAGTTCTTTCGCGTCTTGTTCCAATGTGGCATCCGCAACACGCTCATGCGGTTGCTCAATCGGTGCGCTTGGCGGTATTCGTTCTCTCATAATTCATCGCAAGTATCCCCTCTCCGATCAAAATATACAAGAAGCCCAATGGATGATTGAGATAGGGTGTAAAGAGATGAAGCGTTCCAAGCGCGATGAGTGACGAGACGGCACCCGCGCGCATCCAGAGCGGTTCATCTGATTTCCACAATCGCCGTCCGAGCGAGATGAGGATCCAGAACATGACAGGGATCCCGAAAATCCCGAATTTGATCCAGTGCTCCAGCCAGCCCCATTCGAATGCATACGTCGTATATACGCCGTCCGGATGTGTTTCGAGGATGCGTGGATCTTTCGTGACATACGTCACCGTCGCGCCAAAACCGGAACCGAGGATTGGATGCTCTTTGATCTTCTGAACGAGTTTTGGGAGCAGCGCCCAACGGCTTGCCGCGGCTGGTTCTGCGATGCTCGCACGCCCGAAAAAAAGAGGAAGGATGGGCGTTGGGGCAATGATCGCGGAAAAGAGAATAAGCGCGACGGCTTTGGCAGTGATCGGCCCCCAGAGGCGGCGGATGAAATCTGCGATTGGAACTCGCTCGCGTCCGAACAAAAGGATGCTGATCGCGACAAGCATTCCGATCCCGATTCCAATCCACAAACTGCGTGACAGAGAAATCGCGAGGAGAAACGTGGATGCGAACAGGACGAACCAGACTACCACTTTCGTCCCCCTTCTTCGTACAGAGGGGGAACCAGGGAGAGGTCGCATCCAATAGACAAAAGCAATAAGCCACGCGGCAACCGCATACACGTACGATTGCATGAAGATGCGATACGCCGTGCCGACAAGAGGCGTGATCTCACCGACGCCCGTCCGTCGAATCCAGAGGTACATAAGAGAGCTCAAGCTCGTCGGGAGTCGCGCATCGGGCGTCGCTCGAGCAAAAGATCCAAAATGCGAGAAAAGATATTCCAGCGCGAATGTTTTCAGTGCGAGCCAAAAAAGTCCGACGAAAAATATCGGAATAAGATCGCGTCGGATGCGTTCGCGATATCTTGAGACGATCTCAAGTACAGGGAACAGCATCACGAGATACGCCCACGCATTTGCGTCGTGATAGACGTCCGCGTTGCCAAGCAGAATCCCGCGAATCGTCGCATATGAAATCAAGATAGATAGGACGAGATATGGTTTTCTGTCCCAAATGATTCTACAGAGATTGCCGCGCTTCTCTCGTAATGACATCCAGCCAGCCGCCCATCCAATACAAAATGCAGCCGTGAGGATGACGCGACCATTCACGGTATGCGGAAACGTTCCGTACTGCAGCCGACAGCCTTTTGATCCAATGAGCAACTCAAGCAACAATAGGCCAAGC
>CAYHYU010000094.1:0-2195 GCA_964360885.1 uncultured Gammaproteobacteria bacterium
CACGACTTGGGTAAAAATCAGCAGTCCACAACGAGTGACACGGCGAACACTTTGCGCGGTCCCGTCATGGCGGGATCCGGTCGAAAAGTCGTGAGCCCCGACAGGACCCGTGGCACGCAGAAAAGCAAGAATATTTTCTCCTCGTTTCGTCCACGTATGTTTGTTCACTTTTGCTTTCGCCGTCTCCCCCATTCGTTGACGTTGAACGTGTGGCAGCTCTGCAAGAGACGTGAGAGCGCGCAAAAAATCAGTTGCGTCATCCGCACGATAAAACATGGCGATGGATTCGTCGAGAATCTCGCGCGAGGACGGAACGTCGCTCGCAATAACCGGCAATCCCGCCGCGAGATACTCGAATAGTTTGAGGGGAGACGTATAGAGCCGACCGATTCCGAACTTCGCGGAAGTCGAAAGGATCGTCGCATCGGCCGCCGCGAGCCATCGCATGACTTCGGCGCGGTGAAGATGCCCCGTGAACCGCACATGAGAAGTTACGCCAGAGATGGATTGTACGCGAGCGACGTCTCCGGGATTTCCTCCCACGATCGCAATCGAGATTCCTGACGGAATACGTTGGAACGCGGATGCAATGCCGTCAACGCCCTTCCATGAGAAAAGATGACCTGAATAGACGACAAGAAACTCTGATGACAAAATGCCGAGTTCCCGTCGCGCATCTTTCTTGGACATCATTGATCCAATTTCGTGCTCATCAAAACAATCTTGTGAAACATGAATTTGTTCACTCTGAATCCCTCTCGTGATCAAAAGATTTTTTAGCGCCTGCGAAATGACAACCCAACCCGCAATGGACGGAAAGGATCGCGGTGCATCATGCAATTCAACAAAGACGGGCTTGCCTCCATCAACGAGCGATTCTGCGACGCCGACGTCGCGGGTGTAGAAGATATCGCCGCTCCATTCGTGACGACGGCGTCGAACCTCTCGAGAAAATGACCATCGTTCAAGCGCAAATGCAAAAGATTTCAACGGCGCAGGAACGGAAGAGATGCAATCAATCACCGGAAGCCGCGTGATCGAAAAACGTCGTGGCATGCCGTAATACTCGAACGAATCTTTTCCGGAAAGCACGTTCTTCCGATCCGCCACCACAAGATCAATCTCCACTCCAACACGAGCGAGCGCCTCGCATGTTTTCATGATCTGATATCCGTGCGCCTTCTCGGTTGGCAGGCGGATATTTTCAATATACGTCATTTTCATATCCTTGCTACGTGTTGCTTGTTACGTGCTTTCCATACTCTCGCCACCACAACTGATACGCAAGAACCGTCCAAATTTCATACAGACCATATCTTCGTGACGCGAGATGATCGTAAAACACGCGACGGATCGCGGGCCCGTGTATCCATGCGTGGTCGCGAATCGCTTCTTCAAGAAGTTCACGCGCCCAGTCCGTGAGTCCAACGCGGAGCCACTTTGCGGCGGGCGTGATCCATCCGCGCTTTTTTCCTTCGATGACCTCGGGGATGCACCGATCTCGAAACGCACTACGCCACAATTTCTTTTCGAGAAACGGATCGACGAGCCATGAACGCGGAAGCGACGTCCCGAACGAGACAACTGCATCGTCGAGAAGCGGAACTCGGAGCTCGACGCCATGCCGCATCGTGAGCCGGTCCGAACGGACGAATGCGTCGTCACGGAGCCACGTCGCACGATCGAGTGCCATGAAACGCAACACCGGATCGCTGAATTGCGTCGTGCGGAGAATTTCTTCCCACGATGCGAGAAGCGACGTATCGTCGGTCGCGGACGTAAAAAGTTCGGAACGGATCGCGGAGGACACCGCATGAAAACTCATGAGACGCTTCGCTTCCGTGTCGCTTGTGAGGAGATCATGCCACAACGCACCTTTTGAATGGAAACGCGATGTTTCATACGCGATGCGTCGAATGACAGGATTCGCGAGAAGCAAGCCAGACCATGACCAGAGTCGATAGCGATGATACCCTCCAAAGAGTTCATCTCCGCCGTCGCCAGAAAGAACGACCGGAACGCTCTGCGATGCGATCTGTGCGACCGCATCGAGCGCGATCGTCGCAGAATTGTTGTGTGGCTGGCCGAGATGGCGTGCGATCGCATCCGCATTGCGGATCACGTCCTCCGCGCCGACCTCGATTTCATGATGCGACGTGCCGAAACGTTCCGCCGTCTTCGCCGCTAGATCCGCA
>CAYHYU010000095.1:0-2093 GCA_964360885.1 uncultured Gammaproteobacteria bacterium
CAAAATCATTGGAGGCAAGACGATCCAGAAGCTCGCTATATTGAATCGCGGCGACACATACGCGAAAGAGTTTGCGCTGCCCGGATTTGATCGGATCGTCTGGGTTGATGCCGATGCGTCGCTCTAGCTCCAAATCCCCGGACGGGTGAATATCGAAAACGCGTCTCTTGCGCTTGCAGCGGCCGAGGTGCTTGGCGTTTCACGCGACGCTGCGAAAAGGAAGCTCGAGGCCGTAAACGGCGTTCCGGGACGGTTTGAGAAAATTGACGAAGGCCAGCCGTTCACCGTCATCGTGGATTACGCGCCAGAACCGTATGCCCTTCAAGCGTGTTACGAGACGATCGAAAAGATTCCGCACGCCCGTCTCATCCACGTTTTAGGATCCACGGGCGGAGGACGCGATGTCGCGCGTCGTCCTATCTTGGGTCGCATGGCTGCGGAACATGCGGATGTCATCATCGTGACGAACGAAGATCCGTATGATGACGATCCGAAGACGATCATTGAACAGGTGGCGGAAGGGGCGAGGGGAGTCGAAAGTCGAAAGTCGTCCCGCCGACTGGACGGGATCCCGCAAAAGGCGGGAAAAGTCGAAAGTCATGGTGTTGAAATTCGGACGATTCTCGATCGACGTGAGGCGATACGGTCTGCGATGCGAGAAGCGAAGCCAAGCGATCTCGTTCTCCTCACAGGCAAAGGGTGCGAGCAGGCGATCATGGGTCCGCGCGGTTCGAAGATCCCATGGGACGAACGCACTGTCGCGCGAGAGGAGATTCGAGCTATACTCTGACCATGTTCCATATTGAAGATGTTCTTCTTCTCACAGACGACGAGCACGTGAAAACGGTTGCTCGGCGGCACATTGTGACGCTCTTTCCGCGTCTTTTTCTTGCGCTTCTTTTGCTCGTGTTGCCCTTTTTTCTTCTTTTCCCACTTTTTCAATGGGGAGCGTACGGCATCCTCGTCTTTTTTTTCTTGTTTGGGTTCGGTGTGGTGCTCTCATTTCGAACGCTCTTTCTCTGGGATGCGGATGTGCTGATCGTAACAAATTGCCGCGTTGTGGACGTGGATCAGCGCGGACTCTTTAGCCGCATGGTGTCTGAAGCGCCGATCACAACGATTCAGAATATCTCATGGATCGCGAACGGTCCGCTTGATTCGTTATTTGGCATGGGGACACTCCGCATCGAGCTTGCGAGCGGCACGGCAATGATTGAAGCATCACGTATTTCTCACGCAAAGGAATTACATCAGATGATTTCTGGCATGCGCAATGCAGAATCGCCGACCGTACTGTCCGCCATCCCCACCTCCGAATCCACGACTCTCGGCGTTCGACTCCCGACGCCTGATTCGCGTCTTCATCGCATCGTGACACTGCTCGAATCGTACTCGGAAGAGGATCTCGCACGGATCGAAACGGTTTTGAATGCGCGAAAACCATGAGACACGACTCGCGCGCGGTTGAGAGAGGATGGAAACGGCTCTTTCGTCTGCCCGTTTTTTTGATCGCAAATGTGACTCTCTTGTTGCTCGTCGGTGTCTCTACGCTTCGTGAGACCGTGCGCGGCTGGACCGTGGACAATGAGATCCGTGCGCTCGAGGCACAGGCGGAATCGCTCGAAGGTCGGAAGCTGAAACTCATGGAACTTACGCAGTCGCTTACGTCACCGGAACATGTGGAGATCGAAGCGCGTCAGCGTCTTGGCTGGAAGAAGGACGGGGAGAACGTCGTTGTGCTTTCTGGATTTGATGCAAGCTCGAGCCATGTTGCAGACACAGTCGGTACCGTCGCGGCGCACGACGCGGCGTCATCCCCACTTGCGCTATGGTGGAAGTTCTTTTTTCGTGATACCATGTTCCCCTCCAAATGAACGCTGAACTTTCATCGACGTCACAACAGGAACAACGAACGCGAAAGGCGCTTGTGGCGCTTGCATCTATGACGCTCGTCGCGGTGGCGAGCGCGTGGTTTGTCCATTCCGTCTATTTCAAAAGAAGTGATTCCCGTGTCGTCCGTACGCTTGGCGCCGGTCTCCCCGTTGCCCGTGTCGGGGCGGAGACCGTCACCTACGGCGAGTTTGTCCATTCCC
>CAYHYU010000096.1:0-2065 GCA_964360885.1 uncultured Gammaproteobacteria bacterium
TCGTTCTCGACGAAACGGGCACGGGCGGCGATCAGCAGGTTATGCGCGCGATCCGGTATGCAGTTGCAAACGGGGCGGACATCATCAACTTAAGCGTATTCGGCGCGGAACATGACGAGACGCTTGCGTGG
This sequence comes from uncultured Gammaproteobacteria bacterium, assembly GCA_964360885.1. GTDB lineage: Bacteria > Patescibacteriota > Patescibacteriia > 2-12-FULL-60-25 > 2-12-FULL-60-25 > CAITMG01. Next base: position 132 of record CAYHYU010000096.1, read on the forward strand.
ACCATCCGCGAGGCCACGGCACAAGGCGTGCTGATCGTGAGCGCCGCAGGGAACGGCGCATTTCCGGGCGGACGCAACCTTACGCTTGCACCTGGATATCCTGCATGCGCTCATGGAATCCGAGGTCGTGGCACGCTGACCGTCACGGCGCTGGATCGGAAAAATGTAAAAGGCGACCGCGCGAATTATGGATCATGTGTGGATGTGTCCGCGCCAGGCGTGAATCTTTTTGCCGCGCGTCCTACACGCGATTCACGAACGTCCAAGTTGACGGCCGGCTACGTCGGTGGTCTGACGGGCACGTCGATTGCGGCACCGTTCGCGAGCGGGCTTGCGGTGTTGTTGAAGTCCATTCATCCATTGTGGCGAGGACCGGAGCTTGCGCGCCGCATCATCGACACGGCGGAATCCGTTGACAGCGAGAATCCCTCGTATCGCGGCGCATTGGGAAGAGGCCGAATCAACGTGGTTCGCGCGCTCGTGGAAGATGCGCAGTCGGAAGCTCTTGGTCCCTTGATCATTGAAGGATCACTTGAGGGATCCGCGCCGGAAGTTCGAATTCGCACTGCAAACGGAAGAGAAGTCGCGCGTTTTGCCGTCGGGGAATCCGGAGATCTTCGCGGCGTCCGCGCGGCATTTATTCGGTGGCAGGGAAATGTACAGCCGGACATTGCAGTGACGATGGCCGGGGATACGAACGGCGCGTGGCGCGTATACCGTCCTGATGGCTTGCTGATCGCCGCCGGGACCGTCGGACCCGTACACGGCGGACTCACGCTCTCGGCGGAAGATCTCAATCTCACGGGTCGTGACGTATTGTTTCTCGGTGAAGCACGCGGACGCCGCGCTTGGCTCGTCACACCTGACACTCTCGCGCCGCAAGTCATCGAGCCGTTTTCACAGCCGGATATTTCCGGCATCGTGGGGCTTAGTAGTGCTCGGCCCGTTCCCTCTTTTGTGGTGACGACAGCAACCGGCAAAAGCCGAGTCACGCTCATGACTCGTGGCGGGGAACGATCGGATGTGAGCGAAGCCACGAAGATCCCACGTACGGAATGGACAATTCGTCGCGGAACCCGACCAGGAGACACACCTGTTTTTGAGTTTTCACATCGTCTCGCTCGATACGCATATGTAGGAGATCCGACGGGTCTTCATGAGGAGGCGGTCTCATCCACGAAAAACGTCACATGGGTCGAGACGCCGCAAGGCGAACGCCGCGATGGCTGGATGCGCTACGGTGTATGGCCCAGATGATCCTCCGACGCGCAGCGATGCTTATCCGTCAGGAATTTCGTCGGCTTTTTACGTTTGGCGTAATCGGTCTTTCATCGATCGGATTGCTTCTCGGCGGATACAAACTCCTGTCTCTCATCGTTTGGCGCGGCGGACCGCCGACGATCCAATACACGATCGTCGCTGTTCTCGTCGCGTGGTTCAATTATGAAGCGAACCGTTATTTCACCTTCAGTCAACTGAATCGGACATCGGCGTCGGTCGGGCGTTTCGTGACAATCGGCGTCATCGCGACCGGAATCAACAGTGCATTGTTTTGGTTCGGACACGAAGCGCTGCATTTGCCAGACACGCTCGTCATTCTCGCAAATTCTGCGCTGATTGCGTTTTTCACGTTCACGTCTCACCGACTGTTCACATTTCATGATCGACCATGGAGGTTTTTTACACGAAAAAATTTATAGACATGTGAACACGAAGAGCAGGAATTTTTCAGCAACTCTGGCTACGGCAACGGCACAAGAAGAAGCCGATTCCCATCCACCACGATCATCCGTTTATTCGCCTCGTCCACATCAAGATCGCGCGGGCCATGGAATTGCGGCGAGGTGATTTGTGCTTTGAGCGCACCGTTTTTGTCGAAGAAGACAATTCGTTTTTCTTTCGGGTCCGTGATTGCAAGCCGTTCGTTCTCCGCT
>CAYHYU010000097.1:0-1923 GCA_964360885.1 uncultured Gammaproteobacteria bacterium
TATCGTCTTCGAGACGATGCGTTCAAAATCTTTTTTGTGTTTTTCTTTCGTCACAATGATGCGAGAAAAATACTGATCGATTCCAAGCGTCTGAATCAGTGCTCTCCTCGATGTTCCTGCGCGGCTCACGAGATACAATACAAATCCTCGGCGGAGAAGCGTGCGCAAAACAAACCTCGTGCCCGTGATGAGACGGTTGTTGTCTGGATCATAGAGCGTTCGATTGAAGTCAAAGATGATGATTTTTTTCATAGATGCAGGGTGTGAAACAAAAACAGCTTTCCGTTTCCGGAAAGCTGGTTCACATGTCGCTCGTGATTTTAATTCAGTACGCAACAACCGACGTTCCGGAGGAAAGCCAATAATGCCAATAGCTACGCTGGCTGTTCTGACGACGTGTATCAGGGAGATTGATCATATTGGTACTATATATGATCATATCAGAAGCTACATTTTTCCGCAAGTCCCGTACATCTTTCCCGAATTTTGCGCATCAGTTCGAGATAAAACCGAACGTTCGCAAGCGTGACGAGGCGCTTAGCGAGAACTTCTTCGACGGAAAAAAGATGGCGGATGTAGCCGAGAGAATAACGCGAGAGGTTATCGCTCGCCCCGACCGACATGTTGGGATCGAACGTCGGATTCGAAGCAACGATCGGTTCCTCCGACATCCGATACTTCTCATTCGTCAGGTGAACCGTTTCGTAAAAATCGGGACGGGACACGTCGTCGTGAACAAAGCGATACAAGAGACCGTGCCGCGCGTTTCGCGTTGGCAACACGCAATCGAACAGATCGATTCCCCGCTCGACATACGCGACGATCTCGTGCGGCTGTGCGCCACCCATAAAATAGCGCGGCTGATTCTCCGGCAGAATCGAATCGAGAAGTTCGACGATGCGGCATGTATCCTCAAATGTCTCGCCGACAGAGAGCCCGCCGATGGCATAACCGTCAAAGCCGATCGAGAGGAGCTCACGCGCGCTTTCCATCCGCAGCTTTTCGTTGATTCCTCCTTGGACAATTCCAAAAAGTTTGGATCCCGCATTGTTCGACGACACACGGCCATTCTCACATGCGATCTTTGATCTCTCGGCCCATCTCGTCGTTCTCGCAATTGAATCACGAAGATACTCATCATTGACTCCAGAAGGCGTACATTCGTCAAGAACCATCAGAATGTCACTCCCGATACTCTGTTGCACCTCGATCGAGATCTCGGGCGTAAAAAGATGTCGAGATCCGTCAATGTGCGACGCAAATTCAACGCCTTGTTCCGTGATCTTTCGCATCTTCGCGAGCGAGAAGACCTGATAGCCGCCGGAATCCGTGAGGATCGCGCCGTTCCACGACATGAAATGGTGAAGACCGCCGAAGGAACGCAGAACGTCGAGTCCGGGACGGAGATACAGGTGATACGCGTTCGAAAGAAGAATAGGACTCCCGAGCATTTCGACATCGTGCGATGAAAGCGTCTTCACGACGCCCTGTGTTGCGATCGGCATGAAAAACGGCGTCGCGAGGTCGCCATGCGGCGTACGGAGCATGCGTGAGGATCTCTTAAATTTTTTCATGAATATGCGGCGGATAGAGGCGCCTCTTCACCCACGCGGTACGCCGAAGCAGAAGCACGCAACCCGTCGTCGAAACGAAGAGCGCGAGAAACGCAAGCAACGCTTTCGGATTTCGGGACGCGTCACCGAGTACCGTAAATGTGATGATGGCTGGCACAAGCCCAAGAAGCGTCCCGAAAAAAAACTGGCGGTACATAATCCCGGAAACCCCGCTCCCATAATTCACGATGTCGAACGGAAAATACAGCGATCGCATAAAAAGAAGCGCAAGGAACCCTTCCTGACGAAGCATATTGTCGTAGTTTTTGAGCCACCCGCGCTCATGTTCCCGAACGAATCGACGTCCAAG
>CAYHYU010000098.1:0-1850 GCA_964360885.1 uncultured Gammaproteobacteria bacterium
CAAACCCGCGGAGCACATGGAAACGATGAAATGCGACATGGGCGGCGCCGCGACGGTGCTTGGTCTCTTCCGTGCGTTAAAATTTCTCACGCCAGACGTTGAAGTGCACGGAATTTTTCTTGCGGTCGAAAATATGCCATCCGGCGCCGCATATCGTCCGGGTGACGTCGTCACCGCGAAGAACGGCATGACGATCGAGATTCGGAACACGGATGCGGAAGGCCGCGTGACGCTCGCGGACGCGCTTTCGTACGCGGCGGATCTGAAGCCGGATGCGATCATCGATCTCGCGACGCTCACGGGCGCGTGCGTCGTTGCGCTTGGCGAAGAAGTTGCCGCCGTGTACGCAACGAACGACAAACTCGCAGAGCGTCTCGTCGAAGCAGGAAAGGACGTCGGTGAGCCGCTCTGGCGCATGCCGCTCGTTGATGCATATAATCAGCACATCGCATCGCAGATCGCGGACCTTAAGAATACGGGCGCGCACGGAGGAGGTTCGATCACGGCAGCGCTGTTTCTCAAGAATTTTGTTGGATCAATCCCATGGGCTCATCTCGACATCGCGGGGCCTGCATATACCGAACGAGAAACGAGGTCGGATCAGCCATACGGCGCGTCCGGATATGGGGTGAGATTGCTGGCGAAATATCTGATGGAGCGGAAATATTGACTTTTTTTCTCCTCATGGTATTTTGAGCATATTCTCCTATGTTTCGGATGCGTATTACCGCATTTTTCCTTGCAATCATTATCGGAATGAGCAGTCTTGGATTATGCCTTTCCCTTTTTCAGGGGCACTCGCTAGAGAAAGGATCAATGGCGATGATGCAGATGGAAAAGGATACATGTCATGAAGCGGTTGGGACGTGTGCGGCGTCTCTTGTGAGTGGAGATCACGCTGGTCATCATACGATCATCCCCGCCACAGTTCCTCATCATGTAGATGCATCCGTCATTCCCGTTTTCGCTTTTTTGGCGGCAAGTTTTTTTCTGTATCTCCAACGGAGAGATTCGGCTGATACAAACGCTCTCATCAAGTCATTACTACAACGATTTTTGAACCCCGTCCTTCAATGGTCGGCTCTTTCTTCGCTTGTTTCGTGTTTCCGTTCCGGCATTCTCCATCCAAAACGATACGCATCAGCATAAAGAGAGAGCTCTCATTTTGAGAGAGTCCTCTGTTTTTTGAGTTTGTCGTTTACTCATATATGTTGACGCGATTGTATGTACAAACAATGGAAATGGATCCTCGGATCCCTCATGGGGTTTTTTGGGTTGAGTGGTTTGATGCTTCTACTTTCTCAACCTCCTCTGATTCAACAAACACTTCGTGCAGCGAATCTCATCGAAAAAGCGCAGGCCTCACCTGCGGCAACCGCATCTGCTCCATCTCTCGAAACCGCCATCGCATTGGCAGAGACAAAGACAGATGCGATCAATTCATGGCCAGGAGAAATTTTGTCCAAAGGCGATGTGAATGTCTATCCGAGTCGTGAAGGGCATATCGTTGATTGGTATGTTCACATCGGAGAGCATGTGCAAAAAGGGCAGGCGCTTGGACGTCTATCGCCTCAACCCGCGACCCTTGAATTAGCCGGTCTGCTCGCAGAACGGACGATGGCAGTTACCCGCGCGCGAACACGCCTAACGGCCAGCGAACAATATGTTCAACAAGCAAAACAGAGGATCGAGACGATTAAAAGCGCGCTCCTCGCCTCCCGCGACGCTACGATTCAACTGGCCGAACGGGATGCAGAGCGTGATCAACAGACGAGCGTAGGTGCGGCAAAAGAACTCTCGGCCGAACGCGTGAGCCGCGAGGCGGCGATCCGTGCGGCTCAAATTGATCT
>CAYHYU010000099.1:0-1849 GCA_964360885.1 uncultured Gammaproteobacteria bacterium
GCGCGATCGTATCGGATCGCGACCGTTGCGTCAAACAGTACATTCCGTTACGATCACGCAACAAGAGAAGAAGTCCATGCACTCGTAGCTCAGCTGGATAGAGCGCTTCCCTCCGAAGGAAGAGGTCACTGGTTCGACTCCAGTCGAGTGCAAATGGATATGTAGCTCATGCTCATACGAGGCGTCTCGAAGTTCTTTTTTGCAACCCGATGATTCGCATCGCACGGACGCTTAGCTCAGTTGGTTAGAGCGCCTCGTTTACACCGAGGAGGTCGTAGGTTCGACTCCTACAGCGTCCATTCCGAGATGAAGCCACGCTCACTGCGGGGTTTCTTGCTGGGTTGAGAGAAGAATCGAGGCGCGACGCAGGTGCGTGTAGAGTGTGTTATCCACAGGATCAATGGTCTGGTGGCGACTTTGGTGGCGACTTGGTAACGGAACGTCCGGCGCGGAGGTCGCTGACAAGCGTCGCGCTCACGGGTCTCGAACCGCGTGGCACAACGGTTTTACTTTGATAGACACGGAAAAATCTTCGACAGCAAACGTAGATTCACGTATCATATCCGTATGTCTTTGAAGGTTATTGCCCTCGGCACCGGCGTGTGCGCGGATACGCCGCATACGAAAATCACGCGTCAGCCGCCTGGGTTTTTCGTCGACATCGACGGCGTGTATCTTCTTCTCGATTGTAGCGAAGGAATTCGGTTCCGTCTCAAAAACGCAGGCATCGACATCTCGCAGGTCACGCACATCGCCGTGAGTCATGCGCATCCGGATCATGCGGCGCTTCCGCAATTCATCCAGTCAAAATTCGTCCGCCATCTCTACGGCGCATCGGATCCGCGTGCAACGGAGCTCCGCATCTATCTTCCGCAAATCCTTGCGCGCGACTTTCCTCAAGTATGGAATTGGCATCAGCCAGAGAATGCTGGACGATATTGGGATGACTTCGTGCCGGAGATCATCGGGATGGAGGATGGTTTTGCCAAAGAAATTTCCGCAAGCGTGACGCTCCGTGCGCGTTCTGTCTATCATGGGCATGGACGGCATCCAGCCATGGGATTTCGCGTCGAAACGCCAGACGGCATCATCGCCTACACAGGAGATACGGGCGTCTGTGACAATCTCAAAAAGATTGCAGAGGACACGGATCTTCTCATCGCGGATTGCCAGACGCGCGTGGGCCAGGAATACACGGGCGGCTATGGCCACATGGGGCCGAGGCAATGCGGCGAACTCGCGCTTCGGAGTGGGGTAAAAGAATTATGGCTCACGCATTTTTATGATTTCGATACTTCGGATGCGATGCTCGCAGAAGTCCGCGCCGCAGGATATTTCGGAAAGACGATTCTGGCAGTTGATGGGATGGTGTGGCAGTCAACGGCATGAGCATCTTATATACTGAAATCCTATGCACATCATTATCGGCCTTCTCATTGTCGCGATCGGCTTTGTGTTTGTGTGGAAAACGAGAAAATTTATTGATACGTTCGGTTCCATTGATTGGGCGGACCAGAAGCTCGGCGGCGGCGGAACGTCGCTCATGTACAAAACCATCGGCATCGTCCTTATTTTTGTCGGGTTTCTTGCCGTCTTCAATCTCTGGAACGCTTTTTTGGAAGCGACGCTCGGTTCGTTTTTCTTTCCGAAGAAAAATCCTTGAGAGATATGATTGTTCGGAGCGGTACGCAACTCATTCACCCGTTGAAGCTGCTTGAACGCGTGGGGATTCGTGAAGGGCAACGCGTCGCGGATTTGGGATGCGGATCGCTTGGCCATTTCGTTTTTCCCGCGGCGCAGCTTGTCGGAGGCAAGGGCGTTGTGTTTGCGGTGGACATTCAAAAAGGCG
>CAYHYU010000100.1:0-1789 GCA_964360885.1 uncultured Gammaproteobacteria bacterium
CGGGTTCGATTCCCGCTACCCGCTCACAGGATATTTGATCAAGGTGGACGGGATCCCGCCAAAGGCGGGACAAGGTTGAGAGGCGGGTTCGATTCCCGCTACCCGCTCACAGGATATTTGATCAAGGTGGACGGGATCTTCTTTCACTTCTCCCATTCTTGTGGAACCTCTGAAAAACGATGAGGTGCGACGTGCTGGACAGAGGAAACGACGCAGACGTAAAGTATTGTCCCGACGAACCCGCGTAGCGGGTTGTCGGGATCCCGACACGCACAGCGTCGTCGGGAAACATACGTCGAGGAGTTGACGAGGGAAGCACGAGCAGATCGCGTTTTTCAGAGGTTCCTTGTGTCAATCATTGTCGCATCGGAAGAGGTAGAGGATGACGGTTCACCAGACATGCATGCCAAAATTCCTGTGCGCCACACCGACGCGGAAACGTTTTCGACGCCTGGAACATTCAGAAGATCTCCCGAACGACCGGAGATAAACGCAAGCGCGTTGATGACGCGAAGCGTATTGAGCGGATTCAGCGCTTTCCAAGCTTCCTCGCGCCGGAGCGAAATGTCTTGAACGTCAATTTCGCGATTCATCATCTCTGCGATGATACGTTCCAAATCATCAAACGAAAAGTCACCCCCGTGCAACACATCGAGCATCTTGAGCTTCCATGCGCCATCGGATTCCATGAGCGTCATATTATTTCTCCCTGCGAGATCGAGGCACCGATGCGTGTCACGGCTGTATGCGATCAAACGCTCGACCACGTCTCCAAGTTTTTGTTTGAATGCAGGATTCTGCTCCGCGAGATGCGCGATCGGACGCATTTTCGGATACATGCGACAAATGGCCGTGATATCTTGCCGTGGATCGTCGCTCCGTTCACGGCGACCCGTCAACAGATCATGCGCGCGATCGTAGGAAGATTCCCGTTCCCGTCTCCGCGGATCATTCACGAGAGATGCAAGACGTCGCTCCGGATAATTTCCCGTGAGCGATACGTACTGTTCGCCTTCACCCGAAAGTTCAAGACGCCTCTGGACAGACACGAGCGCCGGTGTCGTTTTTGGCACTCGTTTCGCGTCGATCTGAAAGCCGGGATACAGCGATTGAAAAATTTCGAGTGTCACGGGAACATCGCGAATGAACGTTTTATGCGCAGGAACAGCGTCGTATCCAAAATATCTTCGAAGTTCCAAAACCTTCGCCTGTTTTTCTTTTATGCTCTCCTCAAGCTGCTTTCTCAACTGGAGTTCCGATGCCACACGGTCTTCTGCCGGCGCAAGAAGCGCGGCTCCGGAGCGAACAAAATTCACTTTGATGACGATGTCGCGAAACGAATCAGGCATGTTCTTCCGCGGAACTTCGAACACAAGATGTTCTCCGCCGTGCGCGATCAAATGCGGCCCGCTGTCCGGCGGCAGCACATGCTCCACCGCATCAGCGAGATGGCGACCGACCAACATACGCGAAAAACTACGCCGCTGTCGATCTGCGCTGTGAATGGTTGGCTCCGCTTCTTGCGGAATTGTTTGCTCTTCAAAAGCAACCGCCTCCTGTGTCCGCGCATGAACATTCATGCCTTCATCATACACGTTTGGTAAAAAAAATCAAGTACCCACTTCGACTGCAGAAAAGTGACCATGAGTTGAATCGGGTTTTCCCGCAGAACGCGCACGCGCGTTCAAGCGGGAACGACCTTGGAATCTCATCCTGATGAAATCAGGATATTTTCTCCCTAGAAAGGAGGTGATCCATGCGCAGCTTCCGCTACACATGCCTTGTTACG
>CAYHYU010000101.1:0-1768 GCA_964360885.1 uncultured Gammaproteobacteria bacterium
ACATTATCGGCACGGAAATGGGTGCTCAGGTGCTTGTAACGAGCGGCCCGGCTTTGGAGCGCGTTGGCGATCTGGCGGCTATTCTTTCGAATCTCTCTCGCGGCGACATTTTGTTCATCGACGAGATTCACCGCATGAATCACAACATCGAGGAAGTGCTCTACCCAGCAATGGAAGACTTTGCGCTCGATCTTGTCGTCGGCAAAGGGCCGTCGGCACGCACGCTCCGCCTGAGCCTCGAGCCGTTCACGGTCATCGGCGCGACCACTCGCCTCTCTCTCCTCTCTGCTCCGCTTCGCGACCGGTTCGGCAGCACACTCCACCTCAACTTTTACGAGGACGACGATATTGCGCGCATTATTGAGCGCAGCGCATCGATTCTTTCGGTTCCCGTCGATCGCGAAAGTGCGGAAGCTATTGCAAAACGATCGCGCAAAACACCGCGCATCGCAAACCGCCTATTAAAACGTGTCCGTGATGTCTCGCAAATTCGTCATGAAGGTCGGCTAAACTATGATATCGCGAACGAAGCGTTGACGATGCTTGCGATCGATCATCTCGGCCTCGATCCCGTCGATCGCCACCTGCTCACCACACTCATCGATAAGTTCAACGGCGGCCCCGTCGGCCTCGGCACGCTCGCCGCAGCAACGCAGGAAGAAACAGAAACCATCGAAGAAGTGTACGAGCCGTATCTCCTCCAACTCGGCTTCCTCGAACGCACACCGCGTGGCCGCGTAGCAACACGCCGCGCATACGATCACCTGGACAAGACGCAGCCAGCTGCATCACCATCACTTTTCACATAGCACCCAGGACGCGTTCATCAGTTCTTGTTGAAGATGGAATGCATTTCCGTGGCACATCATGCCAACATACGACTGAGCAACTGATTCTTCGTCCGTGTGATATATCCGAGAGAATGCTCTACGTTTCGTTACTGTTCGGAGCACGCGGTGGCCTGGAAAGTGCACCCATCCTAGGAAATCCACACCGGATGCCATCGTTCGCAGCTCAATCTTTTTTGGATGAACATTCAAACGAAGCGCATTGCGCAAAAACGTCTGAATCAGAGAAAGGTACTCAATGAGCTCATCACGGGATTGCGAAAGAAGGATGAAATCGTCCGCGTACCGCACATAACACCTTGCCTTCAACCGATGCTTCACAAACGCATCAAGCTCATGAAGATACACGTTTGCAAAGAGTTGCGATGTCAGATTCCCAAGCGGTAAACCCCTGCCCACCTCCCCCGAGGAAAATGATGCGATCACCCGCTCAAACAACCACATGCATTCAAGATCCCGTATTCTATTGTAGAGAAGATTCAGCAGAACATCGTGGTCGATACGCGCAAAAAACTTTTGAATATCCAGTTTCAAAACCCAGCATGTCCTCACATCGTTCTGGCTCACGTGATGATAGAGTCCACGAAACCGATCCATCGCCTCGTGCGTGCCTTTCCCAACACGGCACGAAAACGAATCAGAGATGAACACTTGATCAAACAGCGGATACAGTTTTCGGTGTATCGCGTGATGAAGCAATCGATCTCGCACCGATGCCTTATGAATATCTCGCCGTTTCGGATCCTTCACGACGAAATGATAATATGGTCCGTGTTCATATCGGTGCGCGATACAATCGTCGTGAAGTCTCTGAATATTGATAAGGAGATTTTCCCTAAATTTCAAAACATCCGGCCTCTTCCGTTTCCCGACGATGAATTCCTCCCATGCGGCGATCAAATTCTCTACGGACACCACAT
>CAYHYU010000102.1:0-1641 GCA_964360885.1 uncultured Gammaproteobacteria bacterium
CGTCGCACTCCTCGCATCGCTCACGCCCACAGGCGAGCCGACCGAGAAGCAGCGTTTCGCGTTCTACCGCCCACGGCTGAACAGCCCGAGAGCACTCATAACGCTCCTCGATGTGGCGGAGTTCAATCCGTCATTCGAGCAGTGGACAAATGGGAGAATCCTCCTAGAGCTTGAGGACCGAAGAGGAGTCGATGTGATTGCCGCGCTAGATCCCGCGGAGATCACGGACGCGACGCTTCGGGACGTTCTTGTTCATGGTCGCGCGTTTCGCGCTCTTTGTGCGTTGGCGAAGAAGCGGATGTTCGCACATCTCGCGCTCGTCTACGGCGAGTACGCAGAGAGCGCGATGAAGAGGTATGGGAAAAGAGCCGCTGCATTTTTCGCGGAGAAGGTGGGGGTTGTATACGGCGATCCCGCGACGGAACTTCCGCAGGTGACTGCAGCGATCAACGACCATGCGCTGCGCATGGCGGCTCATCGGGCAACAATCCGCGAGCGACGTCGCGCGCGCAAATAGAAAGGAAAAACAAATGGAAATCGGGATCATCGCGTTTGTGCTGGCGGTGCTCGGGTTCGTCGGCTTCCGCATTGCGGGAGACGGCGCAACTCGGGCAGGCGCAGGTCTGCTTTCTGCGATTCTCGGATGGGGGGGCGAAAGCGCTTCACTCACCGAGGAGTGGCTCCTCGATAAGTACGAGGAGCACGTCATCCCGTGGCTCACGAGGGTCGCATGGGCGACCTTCTGGGTCATGATGATGGTTGCGGCTGGGATCTGGACGCTCTGTATTCCAGAACGTTCGCTTGCGCCCATATCGGCGATCACTGTCATCAGCATCGCGGCAGGTGTCGGCGGGCTTATCCTAGTGTTTACGGTGTTGCGGAAGAGCGCGTTCGAGTCATCCTCGTTTCGGCTCATCTCTGTTCCAGTTCTTGCCACGTGGTTCGTCGGCATCACGGCGATTTCCTCTGGCGCTTTCGGGCACTCTCGGGCGCTGATTCTCATCGGTGCCGTCGCCCTGCTCTTCGCCTGCCAACTCTTCGCATGGATCGTGGAGTTCGCGGCAGAAATCGGAGAGGAAGGCACAGAGGCCATGCGGCGCATCTCGGACAATTGGGTGTTCCGAAAGGCCGCAGCGTTCTCCAAGAAACTCGAAAGAGCATCGGAGAACGTCTATCGTCGGCTTGTGTCGTGGATTGCGCCTGTCGTGATCCCGCTCATCCTCTTTCCTTCGCCCATCACGTTCGGAATATGGGCGACGATCGGGATTGCGTCCCACATCGCGTGGACCAATCTCGAAGACAAGGGTGAGGACACGGCCTCACGCTATAAAGGGACGGCGCTTACGCTCGAGCTTTTGAGTTATATGCTCATTCCGCTCCTGCCGTACGTGTTGCTCGTACCAGACGGCGCCGAACGGGTGAGCGATTTTACGGACTGGTTGTTCGCCGTCGCGAGTGGCAAACATGTCCTCGGATGGAAGGCAGTCATGGCATGGGTGCTCATCGGCGCCGCTGCCGGAAAGCATATCTATCCATGGGGCGAAAAGCAGAAGGCGGAGGTCCTTCGAAAAGTCGTGGCAATCCCGCTCGCGCTCATGGGGGTCGTATGCATCCTCAATTTTGCTCTTCGCTTTCTTCCAA
>CAYHYU010000103.1:0-1588 GCA_964360885.1 uncultured Gammaproteobacteria bacterium
ATCGCCTACTTCCGTCCGGGCTCCGACGATCATCGGGTGAGCTTCAGGTATGGCGATTCTGGCGCGCGTGGCACGAGCGGCTTCCGTCCTGCGGCGAGGTCATAGCTTTAAGTTTAACCATTCAGTCTCTCATCCCCATCTCCATTCTCTATGGCATCATCGGCGGGTTGGTTCGCGCGTTCATCGGACTCTTGAAGCACTGCGGAAAAAACTTCAGGCACAAAAAAATTCGTTTTGGATATCTTGCCTTCTCGTTGTTCGTCGCTGCGGCCGTGGGGGCGTTTGCGGGCGCCTTAGAACTTGGAGATTGGCGGTTGGCGGTTCTTTCGGGCTACGTCTGGACTGATTTTTAGAAGGGATCTACAAAATTAAGCAGGAAGAGGGGTTGGAAATTTAAGTGTGAATACGGCAAAAATCCAAAAGACAAAAACCAAATCGTTTTTGAAATAGGGAACGTCCACGAAGCCATGAATCAAGATGGCGATCAAAGGGAGAAGAGTCGAGAGTCGAAAGTCGAAAGAAGTTTGCATGGCTTTTGATTGCCTGATCCACGTCACGCAGATCCATCCGAACGCGAGGATGCCCAGAAGCCCCGTTTCACTCCAGAGATTCAACAACATATTGTGCGGATATTGGAAGATTTCAATCGCTGTCGCGCGATGGTATGGCGCCATCGCATCTTTGTAGGCGCCGAAGCCAGTGCCGAAGATCGGACGGTCTTGTAACATCGTCCACGTTTCGCGCCATGTGATGAGTCGCACTTTTCCTGACCATTCGTTGAAGGTGAGATACGATACGACCGGCACGCGGATTCTCGGCGTCGCGATCATCGCGATCACGATCAGTATCGCAGAAATGACCGCCACACATCGCGTCTTCTTGTTCCAGACGAGCGCAAGAAACGTCGTAAGAAGAATTGCGAGAAATCCGCCAACGCTTTTTGCGAGTACTGTCGCGAGCGTGCCCGCGATGAAACCAAGCCACGCAACGCATGATACTGTTCGAGCGACGTCCGACTCCCGATGCCAGACGAGCCGCCCGATACACAGCGCCGCGATCGGGGCGCAAAAAAGCGACACGGCATTTGGGAATGGAAATGGTCCGGTGGCGCGTCTTGTCAAAAAATCCGTATCCCACGGATGCGGAATCGGAAGAATTCCGAGATATTGGAGAACGGACCATCCAGCGACACACGTGACGGCGACGACGAGCGCCGCCACGACGTCTTCACGATCCTTCTCATCACGCATCGTTCCCGCAAGGAGGAGCGCGAAGACCATCGGCTCAAGCACATATGCGCGCCAGAGTCCGAACGCCGCGAGATGGTTCGGCGCCACCGCAACCGCGATGATCGTCGCGAGAATCCACAGAAGAGCGGGAACACGCCACGATGTTGTTCTTGCGAATCCATCCCGCCACACCCCCCATCCGTTTTTCCATGTGACACAGATCACAAGCAAGAGAAACGCACACTCAAGCGCGGTTGTTGGAAGCGGTCCGATTGTAAAACGCAAAACGTAGAGCGGCAAAATGATTGGGAACCAGAGAATCAGCTGCTTGATCATAAGGAACCTCTGAAAAACGATAA
>CAYHYU010000104.1:0-1552 GCA_964360885.1 uncultured Gammaproteobacteria bacterium
GCCGTTCGAACGAATTCGGTTGCGGCAACCGTGCGCGGGACATCGTTCGACGTTCAGACGGACGAACGGGGGAGCACGGTGTTGGTTACGGATTCGGTGGTGGATGTCACGCCGCTGACGCACGGAGGCGCGTCCGCATACTCGGCATTCCCGCTCGTCGAAGGTTTTTTGGCGCAGATCGATACGCGTGGGCATATCGTGGCATCAGAATCATTCAGCGACGATGTGAAGAGGTCGACATGGTTTGTTGAAAATACGGCGCGCGACATGGAGTTCGAGAAGGAATCGCATCAGGCGATCGTACGCGCGCTTGCTTCGCGAAGTGGAACGGATCCGGACAGCGCAGTGGACGGTCTCGCGCAACTCTCGGAGCGCGTGCATCTCGCTCTTGCGGGCGAGGATGCGCCTGCGTTGTACGCCAGATATGCCGCGCGACGGCTTTTTGCAATTCAACGTCTCATGGAACGCGGAAAGTCCGGTCTCGCGTTTCATGTTTTGTCGCGTCTTGAAGAGGATATTCAGACGAAAATGGCCGCCACGAATGCCGACTTGTTCCGTGACGCGCTCCGCGATTCGTTACGGAACAACGTTCGTGCGCTCGAGCATTCGAATCCGTCCTCATCATCCTATCGACTTCTTCAGCGTGTGGAAGATATCGCCGTCACGGCGAGCATGAACACAACAGCGCCGGAGCAGGCGATCTCCGCAAAATTGGACTCCATTCAATCGACGCTCATGGCCGCAGAAGATGCCTTCGTACGCAATGACACACGAGGAGTCAGCGGTCTTCTGAACGCCGCGGACCATGGTCTCGCGAATGCGGAGCAAGATGTCGCCGCACTTCCAGACACGGCATCTGAAGATCGCGTTCGTGCACTCGAAGATAAGCTCACGGCTCTGCGGGCGTACGCGTGGATGCTCGAAGAACGCCTCTCTGCGCTCACGGATCCCATTCCTGCCGAAACGTTCGTGAAAGAACAGCCCGTCACTTTCTCTCCAACCCCTCTGTCTGCACCGACTTCCTCGTCCGTACGGCCTCTCACGCCCGCATTCGTCGAACGTATTTCTCTCTCCGCGAACCCGAATCCGGCGACGACGAGTCAGATCGTTCATCTTCTCGTAACGGGCACGCGCGCGGATGGATCATCCGTGGATCTCACTGCGCAATCGACGTTCGAGAAGTTCGGCGGACTCGGAACCTTGAACGGCCCGACGTATGCTTCCGATATCGCAGGGAGCGTCACCGTTCGTGCACAGAGCATCGATCACGGACAAACTCTTACGTCATCGATCACGATCGAAGTGAAAGCAGCTCCTCGCACATTGAAGTCCATCGATCTTGTGGCGCTCGGCCCGACGACGATCGCACCGGGCGACTCGGTCGGGTTTCGCATCGTGGCGAATTATTCCGACGGACGCACGCAGGATGTATCAACCGCATCGACGTTCATTCTCTCCGTTCCCGCACTCGGGAATATGAGCGGATCCACGTTCCAGTCGGCACAACAAACCCCGCCTGCGGCGATTGAAACCGTTACGGCAATATATTCAG